>NZ_JABXKM010000114.1:0-65463 GCF_017115025.1 Nostoc sp. NOS(2021)
CCCCATGCCCAATGCCCAATGCCCAATGCCCCATCTACCCAAAGAAAGTATTTAATGTTTCCAACTGAACCTGCTGCTGTTAATAACGGGTTTGGCGCACTGCTAAAAAACCGTGGTTTTATGCTCTTGTGGATTGGGCAACTGCTGTCCCAGTTAGCAGATAAGGTTTTCTTCGTTTTGCTGATTGCTCTACTGGAGAACTACCCACCGCTTCCTGGGTTGGCACAAAACTCGATGTACTCAACTTTGATGCTGTCGTTTACAATACCAGCAATTTTCTTCGGTTCTGCCGGTGGGATCTTTGTTGACCGCTTGCCAAAAAAGCTGATTATGGTCGGCTCAGATGTGGTGCGGGGAATATTGACGCTGTGTCTTCCCTTGTTACCACGAGAGTTCGTGATTTTGTTAATCCTGACTTTTGCCATTTCTACGGTGACGCAGTTTTTTGCACCAGCTGAACAAGCAGCGATTCCCTTATTGGTGAAGCGAGAGAATTTGTTAGCAGCCAATGCGCTGTTTACCAGCACGATGATGGGAGCTTTAATTGTTGGCTTTGCGATCGGAGAGCCGATTTTGAGTTTGGCGAAAAGCTTGATGGGAGAAGAATACGGTCAAGAGCTTGTGGTTGGTGGATTATACATATTATCGGGTGCGATCATCCAGCCGATTAAGTTTAAAGAACCCAAACGACCGAAGCAAAATCGGGCATCAAATAACCCTTGGGCTGAATTCACCGATAGCCTGCGCTATCTCAAGAAAAACCCTTTGATCTTGAATGCGATGCTGCAACTGACAACTTTATATTGTGTGTTTGCAGCGTTAACAGTGCTGACAATTCGATTAGCCGAAGAGTTTGGTTTAAAAGAAAAACAGTTTGGCTTTTTCTTAGCAGCAGCAGGGGTGGGTATGGTATTTGGTGCGGCGATTTTAGGTCACTGGGGTGAAAAATTTCATCACAAGCCCCTACCTTTAATTGGATTTTTGATGATTGCACTAGTTTTAGGGGTGTTCACTTTTACGCACAACTTGTTGCTGGCGCTAGGACTCTGTGCATTTTTGGGTGTAGGTGCTGCCTTAATTGGTGTGCCCATGCAAACTTTAATTCAACAGCAAACACCACCTACCATGCACGGTAAAGTATTTGGCTTTCAAAATCATGCCGTCAACATCGCTCTGGCCTTACCTCTGGCGATTACTGGGCCATTAACTGATGCTCTGGGCTTGCGATTTGTGCTTGTAGGAATGAGCCTTGTGGTTGCAGTTGTCGGTGTTTGGGCTTGGAAAAATACCCGCAAAGTCTTGCAAGACGTAATTTAATTAATGTAGGCTAATAGTCTAGATTTATATTTAATATATAAAATTCTCAGATTTTGATTGAACTTTTCAATTAAAATGAAATATCAACTACAGAATTCAGCATTAATTTTAGCTATAGTCTGAGGTTTGACCGTGCGTTCACAAAGTGTCTCCGTAGGAGATTTGCCTGACCAAATTACTCTCCCACAAATCGATAATCACAAACAGTCTCGTACTTCTAGCCCGCCAGTCGTGCCCAAACGTGCATCTGGAGGTTTTGCTCTGCTTGACAGCCTTCATCGCCACGGCGTTGATTATATTTTTGGTTATCCTGGTGGGGCAATTCTCCCAATTTACGACGACCTGTATAAGGTGCAAGCAACTGGCGCTATGAAGCACATTCTCGTGAGACACGAGCAAGGTGCAGCCCACGCTGCTGATGGTTACGCCCGTGCCACAGGGAAAGTAGGAGTATGCTTTGGCACTTCTGGACCAGGAGCAACTAACTTGGTGACAGGCATCGCCACAGCCTACATGGATTCGATCCCAATGGTTGTGGTTACAGGACAAGTAGCACGTCCGTCGATTGGTACAGATGCGTTTCAAGAAACTGATATTTACGGGATTACCCTACCAATCGTCAAGCACTCCTATGTAGTGCGTGACCCCAAAGATATGGCGCGAATTGTCGCCGAAGCCTTTCACATCGCTAGCACTGGGCGTCCGGGGCCAGTTTTGATTGATGTCCCCAAGGATGTAGCTTTAGAAGAATTTGACTATGTACCTGTGAAACCAGGTTCAGTAAAATTACGCGGTTATCGTCCGACGGTAAAGGGAAATCCCCGGCAGATTAATGCCGCGATCCAGTTGATTACTGAAAGTCGCCGTCCGCTATTGTATGTCGGTGGTGGTGCGATCGCAGCTGGTGCCCATGAAGAAGTCAAAGAACTAGCTGAATTATTCAATATCCCTGTCACCACAACCTTAATGGGGATCGGTGCATTTGACGAACATCATCCCCTAGCTTTGGGAATGTTGGGGATGCACGGCACTGCTTACGCTAACTTTGCCGTTAGTGATTGTGACTTGCTGATTTGTGTCGGTGCCAGATTTGACGATCGCGTTACAGGCAAGTTAGACGAATTCGCCTCCCGCGCCAAAGTAATTCACATCGACATCGATCCCGCAGAAGTCGGCAAAAACCGCGTTCCCGAAGTACCCATCGTCGGCGATGTGCGGAATGTGTTAGTAGACTTGTTGCGTCGATGCCAAGAAACAGGGGTCAAGGCTACACCTAATCAAAACCAAGAGTGGCTGAATTTAGTTAACCGTTGGCGCGAAGAGTATCCTCTAATAGTGCCGCACCATCCCGACAGCATTTCACCCCAAGAAGTGATTGTAGAAGTCAGTCGCCAAGCACCCCACGCTTTCTACACCACAGATGTCGGACAACATCAAATGTGGGCAGCACAATTCCTGAAGAATGGCCCAAGGCGCTGGATTTCTAGTGCTGGTTTGGGAACGATGGGTTTTGGCTTACCTGCGGCAATGGGCGCGAAAGTGGCGTTTCCTGATGAAGAAGTCATCTGTATCAGTGGCGATGCCAGTTTCCAAATGTGTTTGCAGGAACTTGGTACACTTGCACAGTATGGGATAAATGTCAAGACAATAATTATCAATAACGGCTGGCAAGGGATGGTGCGCCAGTGGCAGCAAGCCTTCTATGGTGAGCGTTACTCCTGCTCAAACATGGAAGTAGGGATGCCAGACGTAGAGTTGTTAGCAAAAGCCTATGGGATTAAAGGCATGGTAATCCGCGATCGCAGTGAATTGAAAGATGCGATCGCCGAAATGCTGGCACATAATGGCCCGGTAATCGTGAATGCCCACGTCACCAGAGACGAAAACTGCTATCCAATGGTAATCCCTGGCAAGAGCAACGCTCAAATGGTCGGTTTGCAGAAGCAACCGCCGAAAGCCGCAGTAGAAGCAGTTTATTGTAGCCACTGTAGTGCAAAAAATGCTCCTACCCACAACTTCTGCGCTGAGTGTGGGACGAAACTGTAACGCTTTTCCAAGAAATAAATTACTACTACTTGTGGGGTGGGCCGAAAAGCCATTGGTGTCAAGTTAAGCCAAAACCCTTTTAAAACCTCGTTTCCAGCCTCTGGCTGGAAATGCACCTCATCGCAGCTCTGCCGCCAGCAAGAGAGGCGGAGCCTCAACGACGGGCATTCCCAGTCTGAGACTGGGAACGAGACAATCTCTAAAAGCTTGTTCTAGGCTGGTTTTCACGTTAAGTTGACACCAATGGCATCTTGCCCGCCCTTGATTACGAACTCTCGTGTCGCCCACCCCACAATAAATAGTTGGATATTTTTTTGTTTGGAACAGGACTTACGTAAACAATAGCCGAAAAGAATGATTTTCTTCTTAGGGGCAATTCATGAATTGCCCGTACAGCGTGTACTTTTGCGTAAGTCTTATGGAAGTCCTTAACGCTTTTTGATAATTCTGGGCAGTTTAACCGTTTTTATACGCAGAGGAATATATTCTTTGCGTATTTTTTATGAAAAAAAGATTCATCCGAATGTGTTTTTCCGCATTCTTTTGGGAATCCTAAATTTTAGGAAGCCTTCTAAGCCGCAAGGTATTACTTCCTGAAATATCACGTAACCTTTAAAGGATAATTATGTCTAAACGCAAGTTGCCCAAAGGCCGTAGCACCAGTTCAGTTGCTCTAGAACCAGAAGTTGCGATCGCAGTTATAGGACTTTTTTCCGCAGCTGCTGATGGTGATGGTATAACCATAGAAGAACAATACGCTTTGAGTAAAATGCTGGGTGCCGTTTCCCACTTTGAAGATTTCTCTGATGAAGACTTTGAAGAGTTGACCGAGAAAGTCACCAGCTTACTAGAAGAAGAAGAACCTGAAGTTCTAATCAAGCAGGCGATCGAATCCTTACCGAATAAAGATTATCGAGAAGCTGCATATATCACCGCTATCTTAGTGGTGGGGATTGACGAAGAAGTACCCGAAGCAGAACAGGATTATATCTCTGAGCTTCAGGAAGCCTTGAAAATTTCAGACAAACGAGCACAAGAACTCATAGACGAAGTATTCGGGGCAGACGAGGAAGACGAGGAGGACGAGGAGGACGAGGAAGACGAGGAAGATGAGGAAGGTGAGGAAGATGAGGAAGAGGAAAAACAAAAAGGAAAAGCAAAAGCAAAGCGTTAATTTCCTCCTGTCGAACTGACGTTAAAAAAATGCCACACCAAGGTATTATCATCAAGTAGTTTTAAGAACTATGTGATGACCAGGAAAATTTCTCTTAGCTTGATGCTGCTGTTTCTGGGTACTCAAATTGGTGTTACCCAGCCAGCAGCTAAAGCACAAACCCCAGTTGCACCAACAACTACCACAAAATCAATTTGCTCTACCCAACTGGGAACAGCTATAGATGCTGTAATCAATCGTCCCTTATTCAGTCGGGGGCGCTGGGGAATTTTGGTGCAACCCCTGTCAACGGGGCAAACTCTTTACAGTCGGGATGCTCAGAAATATTTTACTCCCGCGTCTAACCTGAAGTTGCTGACAACAGCAGCTGCATTGCAGCAGTTGGGTGCTAATTTTCGGATTCGCACCTCAATTTATCAGAATGGCAATGGTGTTTTACGTGTTGTCGGTAGGGGAGATCCCAGTTTAAGTGATACTCAACTGCAAACATTGGCACAGCAGCTAAAACAGAAAGGTATTACTCAAATTCAGCGCTTGATAGCTGATGATAGTTATATTCAAGGAGATATTGTTAACCCCACCTGGCAATGGGAAGATGTGCAGTCAGACTATGGCGCACCAGTCAGCAGCTTTATTCTAAATCAAAATATTTTTAGCTTAAAACTTGTACCGCAGGCTGTAGGTAAATCTTTACAAGTGCTGTGGATTGATGCTGGCGAGGCGAAACAATGGCGGATAATTAATCAGTCAGTAACCGTTGCCCAAAATCAACCAAGCTACGTCAACGTTACCCGCGAATTATCAGGAACAGTATTACGAATTCAAGGACAACTGACAACGAATTCTGAACCGTCTTTAATAGATTTGCCTGTAGTTGACCCTAATTATTACTTCTTACGGCGCTTCCGTACTGCTTTGGCAACAGAAAAAATTACCTTGGGGCAAACATTAGTCGTAAGTGGTGGTGTTAATCAAGCGGAAATAGCATTTGTAGAGTCGCCACCTTTATCGGAATTATTAATGGAAACTCTTCAGAATAGTAATAATCTTTATGCTGAAGCACTGCTGAGAGCATTAGCTGTAAAAAAAACCAGAGTGAAAAATCAAACTAGCGCTGATGTCGGTTTGGAAGTTGTCAAAGCGAGTTTAACTCAATTGGGAGTTGATCCAGCAAATTATGTATTAGTGGATGGTTCGGGTTTATCACGTCGGGACTTAGTGACACCAGAAGCTTTTGTACAAACTTTGCGAGGAATCGCAAGAACACCAACAGCATATGTGTATCGCGCATCTTTACCCGTAGCGGGTAAAAGTGGAACCTTGAAAGGCCGCTTTCAAGATACACCTGCTGAGGGCATTGTCCAAGCAAAAACAGGTACGTTAACGGGTGTAGTTTCTCTATCTGGATATATGAATGCGCCTAAATATGAGCCGTTGGTTTTTAGTATTATCGTGAATCAATCGGAGCAACCTGCAACAGTTGTACGCCAAGCTGTTGATGAAATTGTTGTGTTGCTAGCACAGTTGCGGCATTGTTAAGAAATGTTTAGAGATGCAAAATTTTGCGTCTCTACATTCGTCTACTCTGGTAATTAATTGAAGCGATCGCAGTATAGGATGATCAGAACACTGATTTGTGAAAATTCTCTATGTCCAGATCCCCGACTTCTCAAAGAAGTTGGGGATCTAACTTTTCACGAATGATTTAGGATTGCTATAGCTATCTCAGATGTCAATAATTCGGAGTCCCATGATTACTAAGTCCCGTTCAACGCTGTCAATTTCGGCAACTTTAGGTAAATGTCCCCAGTTTTGAAAACCAAATGTTTCAAAAAGTTTTAAACTGGGTTGATTGTGGGCGAAAATGAAGCAGACTAGGGTCTTTAAACCCAAACTAGGACTTTCGCTAATTGCTTGTGCTAATAGTTGTCGTCCCAAACCACACCGATGAAAGTGAGGGGCTATGTAAATACTAATTTCGGCAGTCGTACTATAGGCGGGCCGCCCATAAAAAGATTGGAAACTAAGCCATCCAGCAATTACTCCCTCTACTTCGATTACCCAAATTGGACGTTGTAAAGGCGATCGCGCCTTAAACCAAGAAAAGCGACTTTCCACAGATATTGGCTCTAAATCAGCAGTTGCCATGCGGCTAGGAATTGCAGCATTGTAAATTGCCACAATTGCAGGCAAGTCAGTTTCAGTCGCATGGCGAATAGTCATTGCTGGCGTCTTGGAGAAAATTTTGAGAAAATATTCAAAAATAATACAGCGTTACAGAAGCCGTAACCCACCCTTGTATCTTAGAAGAAGTGGTAGACCGTCGCTTGGATAGCAAGCCGCAGTTCCTCCGGTTCCTCCACCAACAACTAAAACATCAGCTGTATAGGTTTGATGAAGCATTTCTCACCTCGCTGGAATGTACCCATTTAGGCTAGATCAGACAAGATAGTTTTAATATCCGTTGCTAGAGAAAGGTATAAATAGCTTCCTTTTTTGGCATATCAGCGTATAAAATAATATATATTTAAATTGCATAGTTAAGGCGGGCAAGATGCCCACCCCACAAGAGTTTGCACAATTGAGAATGTGCAAGTTAAATGTCCGAAAGCTTGTTATGCTACTGACAGATGTTTGAACGGACGATCTCGCTCTTTTAATTGTTGATCTAACTCCTCTTTGTAGGTATCAAGTTGCCGAGTTTTCATTGCTTTGAGAACGCGCTGATTACGAGAGGGAATTCCAAGCTGTTCAAGCAACCGCATAATCTCTTGCATTAAATAGCCACGTCTCTCATCGTCTTGTTTTGCCTTTATGAAAGAAATTGCGGTTTTCATACATTTAGTTTTTTCAGACACAGATTCAGGACAGGAGAAAAATGATTGTAATAAATCAACAGCCGAGCTATTATTGTTAGGCGTGGTTCTCATTTTCATTAATTACTGAATTATTCAGTGGATTTGAGGACTTAGTTTTTAGAAACTATTGAACTGAAATAAGTTAATAGCCTATCCCAAAGACAACTGGGAAAGGTTAACCAAATCAAAAGGCAATCCAATGGCGTTGGATTGCCTTTTATCTGTTAATGCCAGTATAAATGTTTTTTACTAATTTACCAATAAGTATTTATATTTATTGTCATATTTATTTTTACAAGCCACTATACAGTTGTAGATGTATACTGAAACAATAGCGTAACTTATGATAAGCAAGAAAGATATTGAGCAACGTCTACAAGAATTAGACTGGACACTTTACCGGCTGGCAAAGGAATTTGCTGAACTTCGTGCTAATCGTGCAGGTGAAAAAGAAGCTCCTCCCGCATCGCGCTATCACACCTCCCTTGGCAAAGCTATAGATAATCCAGGTACATCCAAGCTAGAAACCATTGAAGATATAGTTCAGGTTCTCAACGGAGAGCTAACTATTTTATGGGAAGCGAAAAAAGTAGTTAGTATTCGACTAGAAGATGAAACCATAGAAGCTCTAAAACAGAGAGCCAAAAATGATGGAAAGACTATTAATGAAATAGCCAAGCAATTGTTGTTGCAAGCACTTTCAGGACTTCCCGCGCAGAACTCCAAACAACGCACTAATTTAGTTATGGCTGAAGAAGCCAAGATTTATCGTTCTTTTCATCCTGTGATTGCATCTGCTTATTCTGCCGTACATCAATGGTTGTTAGAAATACCAGAAGCAAAGGGATATCAAGAACTTGACTACTCAAAGGATATTTCAAACTCGTTAGATAAAGCAGATTTAAAAAGTACAGCATTTCAGTTTTACACTCTCTTTCCTCGTCACTATTTTGAGGCGGCTCATGTTTTAGATAATGTTATTCAGTCAAATAGACTACTGAGAGGAATTAAATATAATCCACGTATTTATTTAGTAGATGTTGGTTGTACGATGGGTGCTGCTACTGCTGCTTTTATTGAAATGATTCTAACTTTGCCAAAAGAGGAAATTCAATCAAAAACAATAGAAATTGTTTGTGTAGGCATAGAACCAAACATTTATAGCTATGCTATTTATAAAAAATTGATGCAGGAACTAGAGGCAAATATTAAACCATTTAATATTCACTTAGACTTCAAGGCAATTAATCAGCCTTTTGCCCAAGCAATGATGAGTACAATTAGCCATTTGCAAAATAAGCTAAATGATAAAGATTCTTCTATGAAAGTTTTATCTAATCTTTTCCTGATGCAGCTTGATATTGCTTCTTCTATTGGGAAAGATGACGTTCTGAAAAGGGAACGAGATAAAAAGCTCAAAGCTTTAGGATTAGAACCAGATTTTGATACAGAAATAGAAAAAGAGTTTTGGCAAGATGAAGCACTTTCTTTAAAACGGTTATTAGAGGAAGTACCCATTGAAAAGTTACATTTGATGACAATAGGAACAAAAAACTTAGAAAAATCTCTTCAACAAATAATTAAAGTTAGTGATATCGCTGAGGGAATAAAAGCTATCAATACAGCGATCAACAAATTCATTGGTAAAGATCATAGAATCTCTTATGTTCTTGAAGATCAGCAAGCAGTTAATTTTGAAAATCCTATTAATAGTTATTGGCAAAGCCAACATATATTCAATTATGCTGCTAAATTTCAGGCTGCTTTTCAAACAATCAAAAATAGTGAACTTGAAGAAGACAATGAATGGAATAAATTGGTAAGTTTGGATAATATAGAGTTAGCTTGGGTTAAAGCTAGAAGCAATCTATTTAATGAGTCTTTTTATGATGAAATAGAGATCCGGTTATTTGAAAATAATCTGGATGAAAACCTTCAGATGCTTGTTGATAATTTAGTTGACAAGCTATATTCGGATAATCTTCTGCCAACGAATCAAGACATTGATTATAAATTTGTCAAAGGTAGAGCAAAAGGTCGCCCAAAGCAGCTAACTCGCTTAGAAGAAGAAATACTAGCTATTGCTATTCTGCAAACTATTGGAAAAAAAAACAAACCCGACCTTAATTTTTATTCGTATAACCTCAAATTTGAACAGACAGAAGACTTATATGAAGATTACTTTCCTCTCTATAAAAATTTTTTAGAAGTATCAAAAAAAAGTGCTAATTATTATCAAGATGGTGCTGTTTTAAGAACTGACATAGAATCATATTATGTCACAGTTATTCAAGAACAGTTACTTGATATTACTGAAAGAGAATTAAAAATCACCAGTCAACGGATTAAGTGGTTATTAAGAAAAATTATCAAACAAAATTTGAATGGACATGAAAATGGTATAGGACTTAAACAAGGAACTCTAACATCAGGCTTTTATGCTAATTTGTATCTGAAGTCAATTGATGATTATTTTAGTAAAGATAAACAGTGGGAAGATATATTAAATTTTCATCGCTTCGTTGATGATATGATTGCAGTGACTCGACATGGCATTAATATTAAATCATTTGCAACAGAATTAGAAAAAAAACTCAGCGAACTTGGACTTCATCTTAATAAAAATAAAACCGAAGATTATGATAATATTTCAGATTTTTTACCAACCATAGAACTAGATACTAAACTAGAGAAATTAAATAAGGACTTTAATGTAATACTTTATCCTTTATGGATAATGAATTATGATTACCGCACTGAATTTGAGTTAGCTAATAGTAGTCATGACGAAAAAGCATGGTGGCTACTTATTAAAATTTATCAACATTGTTTATATTCTTTGGGAATTTATATCACCGAAATGCGTTTGAGCCGTAAAATATATCAAAAATTAGTTGCACAAAATTTAAATAAGAAAAAAGAGTTAAGCTTTTCATATTTTCCTAATGATGATAATTTTATCATCATTTCTCAATGGGCTAATAAATTTCAAGAATTAAATGATAGTTGGCTTTATAAAAAAAATCAGATTAAGTCTCGAGTTGTTAGTCTTTTTCAAGACAGTTTAAAAGAGCTTAGAGATGTTACTAAAGTTTTCAGTGAACAAAGTAGTTTTCTCAGTAAAAAAGAAAAGCGGGAATTAAATGTAAACCGCAGAAAAGCTGAAACTCGCATAAGATCATCTATAAATAAATTACTGATTTTAGGTTTTGATAAAGTTTGGCAAGAAATTGTTGACCTTATTTGCGATCCTGACTTATTTGTGATTCGTGATTTACTAGATATTATTGTTGGTTTAGCTTCTCAAGGATATGCCGATGCAATTAAGCAACTATGGCAATATTATCAAAAAGAAGAAATTGCCACAGAAGAGCCAAGTCAATATATGCGTGCTATTCTGATCGAAGCATTTCGCTTTCTGCCAATACTTGAGTTAGAGAATTGGCAATTAATATTTCAATCTGCAACAGAAGGTAAATCTGATATTGAAAAGCTTAAAGCAACTGAAACTTGGCTATATTTAGGTTGTCTTGCCAAGCCATTTGTGCAACCTAAACATCTTCAAAATGTTGTCAAGGCTTTAAATAGTGTTCCTTCTCCATTTACTCGACTCAAGAAAAACTACATCTTGATTTTGGGGATGTACAACTACGACTTACCAGATAATCTTCTTCTTTCAGATGAAGAGAAAAATGATTATTTAATCAAAGATGCTTTGAAACTTGCAGAATCAGGAAAAGTATCAGAAATCTTCAAGGAAGTTGAACCAGCAAGAGTTAGACAATATTACAACCTGAAACAAGCAGCCGTTACTAAAGATAAACAATATTCTCAGTAAAAATTATCATACTTTCTATGTCTCAAACCCAAGCAAATCCAGAACAACTAAAAATAATCAACCACATCAACGGAGCAATATTAGTTCTTGCTCCAGTCGGAACTGGTAAAACCCGCGTTTTATCAGAAAGAGTAGTGAAAGCTATTAATAGCGGCATTCCTGCTCAAAAAATACTGTGTCTGACTTTCACTAACCGCGCAGCTAAAGAAATGAGCGAACGGTTAGCAGAAATTTGTCCAAAGCAATTTCGCTACATTACAATCAAAACTTTTCATAGTTTATGTACTTCAATACTGCGAGTGGAAGCTCGTCAAATTGGTTTACCAGCATATTTTGTAGTTTATGATGATGCTGACTGTCTTGGACTAATTAAAGATATTTTTCGTCTTACAAAAGACAAAGAAGCTCAAGATAAATTTTCTCAATTAACTGACTGTAAAGTTAAAGCTAGTCAATTGCAGTTATCTCCCAATTATCCCTTAGAAAAATTATTTGCACCTTTAGGAATAGGTGATGCAAAATTAGCTAGTCAATATCAAAGCATTCTCCAAGAACGTCATTCTCTCGATTTTGCCGACTTAATCTTTTATGTTCGCTCAATACTAAATTACTATCCTGAAATTCAACAAAGATGGAAGCAACACTTTGACTTTATCCAAGTTGATGAAGTACAAGATACTCATCTATCCGAATATGAAATTGTCCGTTGTTTAGCTTCTCGTACTGGCAATATTGCTATGATTGGTGATTTAGATCAAACTATTTACGAGTGGAGAGGTTCTGAACCTGATAAATTTATCAGTCAATTTAAACAAGAGTTTCAACCTCAAGAATATTCTCTGACTTGGAATTACCGTGCTACTCAAACCTTACTTAATGCTGCTTCTGGTTTTGCTGACTCTTTTGAACAAAGATACACAAAAATTACCCCTGCACCTAATTGTGAGGTTGGAGAATTAATTCCAGTTTATGCAGGTAAAAATGAATTAGATGAAGCTAAATGGATTGCAACACAGATTCAAAAATTAGCTAATAATGACCCCAATTTTCTCTATAACCGTATTGCTGTTTTAACTAGAAATCATAAACGAATTGAGATTATTACTAAAGTTTTAGAAAAGTTAAATATTCCCTGTATAACAGTTGAGCAACATCAATTCTTCATGCGTCAGGAAGTTAAAGATACTTTGGCTTATCTACGATTAATATTAAATCCTTTTGATGCAGGTTCAATGCGTCGGATGTTACTGCGTCCAAATCGGGGAATTGGTTCTGTGACTATTGAGAATGTCATCAAAGAGGGAGAAGCTTGTGGGTTTAAACTCACTGATATGGCTTCAACTCAAACTTTTATTGATGGCGACCCTTTTAGCAATTTACTAAGTGCTTATAATTCTGGCACAATTGTTGTTTTTGATGTGGAAACAACTGGTTTTTCAGCGAGTCAAGATGAAGTTATTGAAATTGCTGCTTCTAAATTAGTTGCAGGGAAAGTAGAAGCAGAATTTCATGCTTATATTGCCAATACTGTTCCAGTGGGAGAATCAGAACTAATACATGGTTATGGTGATGATTTTTTATCTGTAAATGGTAGACCTTCAATTGATGTTTTACAGGAATTTTTATGGTTTATTCAAGATGCTTTATTAGTTGGGCATAATCTTGGCTTTGATATCAAGATGATAACGTCCCATGCTCAAAAAGTCGGTTTATTCACTCCTAAATTTCAATGGGCAGATACTTGGGATTTAGCTAAACGCTTTATAGAATCAGATAGCTATAGTCTTGAAGCTTTGGCAACTAAATTAAAGCTGACTCAATTACCCACTCATCGTGCCATTGACGACACTCGCACAACGGTTGAATTGTTGGCAATCTTAATGCCTATAATTGGAATTAATACTGACTATCGCCAAGCTTTAGTCTATCATTATGGGCAAGAATTTGAAAATTTAGCTCATAATATTGAAAGTTGGAAAGATGCCAGCCAAAAATTACGTCCAGCAGATTTATTAGGTAAAATTTTTGTTGAGTCTGGTTTAT
Organism: Nostoc sp. NOS(2021); assembly: GCF_017115025.1. Classification (GTDB taxonomy): domain Bacteria; phylum Cyanobacteriota; class Cyanobacteriia; order Cyanobacteriales; family Nostocaceae; genus Nostoc. The sequence goes on from NZ_JABXKM010000114.1 coordinate 13,277, forward strand.
ATGACTATTATCACCAGGACGAACCAAAACGCCTAGAAAATATCAAACGGCTAGTAAAGATTTTTCAAGCACAGGATGATTTAGAACTTCATCCAGATACAGCACTCAGAAGCATTATTGAGTATACTGCATTAGCGAAAAATTTAGATCAAATTTCTCAGGATAATAATCAAGTCCTTGTTATCACAATTCATCAATCAAAAGGCTTAGAATTCGATACAGTTTTTCTAGCTGGTATATCTGAAGATGAATTCCCCACCTATTTCAGTGTGCGTGATAGTAATTTAGAAGAGGAAAAACGTCTATTTTATGTAGCTATGACAAGGGCAAAAAAACGCTTGTTTATATCGTTTTTTATGAAAGATTCTAAAAACTATTCAAAGTCCAAAAGTCAGTTTATTGCTTCACTCCCTTGTGAGTATTTAGTTTAAACTATAGGAATCCAACTGGAGTATTGCTAAGTATACTGAGAACCAAAACTTGAACTGGTAATATTTCAGTCAGCTTGGCTTTTCAAAAATCAAATAGTATAGATAAAAGCGATCATCTTGTCCGCACCACAAGATTAGATCAATTATTTTTTACCCCTGGAATATAGACAGGTGTTTGATTCCTATTTCGTTTATTGCGTTTGTGTAATACAATTAAAATAAAATACCAAGCTAACCCTTTTTATGAATACCTTCCTATCTAACCAAATGCCTACTGATTCCAGTATTCTTACAGAAGCCGAAGCTGAGGCTATAAAGCAACTTGAACAAATACTCAATCCAGAAAATAGTCAACTGAAATTAGCAGCAGCAAACGGCGAAGAAATGACTATTCCTGATTCTGTATGTTGTGTATTACGCCAAGTCGTGCAGGCAATGGCATCAGGGAAAAATGTATCTATAGTCACACATAATCCAGAGCTAACAACACAACAAGCGGCTGATTTGTTGAATGTGTCACGTCCCTATCTGATTAAATTATTAGAGCAGGGTGAGCTTCCTTACATTATGGTAGGAACTCATAGACGCGTGAAATTTGAGGATTTAAGAAAATATAAACAGCAAAGGGATACTAAACGTAGACAACTGCTAGATGAATTAATAGCCGAAAGCCAAGAGTTAGGATTTTATCAGTAGGGTGTTCTGATTATTTACTGAGTATTATGTATCATGCTCTATTAGATTCTTGTGTACTGTTCCCTATGTACATACGAGATACCCTATTGTGTATGTCTGAGGCTGGTTTATATGTACCACATTGGTCGCAAGAAATACTTGATGGCGCAACTCGTAATCTAGTAAATACAGGTAGACTCACAACTACCCAAGCGATGAGACTGGAAGGGAGAATTAAAGAAGCCTTTCCCACAGCACTAATCGTAGTTTCTGATAATATTGTTCAATTAATGACAAATCACCCTAACGATCGCCATGTTCTGGCTGCTGCTGTGGTAGCTAAGGCTAATATAATTGTCACCTCAAACCTGAAGCATTTTCAAGATCAGGATTTAGCACCTTGGCAAATCAATGCCAAATCTCCAGATGAGTTTTTAAGTGAATTATATAATCTGTATCCGCAACAAGTTATTGAGGTATTACAGCGACAGTCTCAAAGTCTCAAAAAGCCAGCCATGAGTTTTTTTGAGCTTCTAGAATTACTCAGTAGAGAAGCACCAAGATTTACAAACAATATTAAATCCCAAACTTGATAGCTTAACGTTGACTGCTAATGTTACATCTAGTATCGTTGAGCGGGGAAAAATCAACATGAAAGCACAGGTATTTAGAGGCGTCAATCAACTGTCTTACGAAGATATCCCAGTTCCAACCCTGGAACCAGATGAAGTACTGGTACAGGTGCGGGTTGTGGGGTTGTGTCAGTCAGATATTAAAAAAATTCGTTATCCACTGTATGAACCGCCGCGCATTTTTGGACATGAAACTGCCGGGACGATCGCATCCGTAGGTAATAATGTCAAAGGTTGGCAAGTTGGACAACGGGTAGCGGTGATGCACCACATCCCCTGTATGCGTTGCGCCTACTGCCTAAATGATAATTTTTCAATGTGCGATGTCTACAAAAACATCTCCACAACCGCAGGCTTTAACGCCAGTGGCGGCGGTTTTGCTGATTATGTCAAGGTTCCCGGACATATTGTCCAAAATGGTGGGCTAATTCCCATCCCTGATCGCATCAGTTTTGAAGAAGCGAGTTTTGTCGAACCAACTAACTGCTGCTTGAAGGCTGTGAAAAAAGCCCAAATTGCCCCAGGACAAACTGTGTTAGTTACTGGTGCTGGCCCAATTGGGTTAATGTTTATCATGTTGGTGAAATATTTCGGAGCAAAAGCGATCGCTACCGATTTACTACCCTCTAGAATTGAAAAAGCCTTGAGTGTCGGTGCAGAGGCGGCTTTTGATGCCCGTGATGCCGATTTAACCGCCAAAATCCATGCCCTAACTGGTGGACTGGGTGTTGATGTTACTTTGCTCGCTGTTCCGAGTGAGAAAGCCTTCTTTCAAGCACTTGATTGTACCCGAAAAGGTGGCAAAATCTTGTTTTTCGCCGAATTCCCTGATGAGGTGGAAATTGCCATCAACCCCAATATTCTCTACCGTCGGGAAATTGACTTGATAGGCAGTTATAGCTCATCTTATCGGCTTCAGAATCTATCAGCCGATATTGTATTTCATCAGCGAATTGACGTGAAAGCGTTGATTAGCGATCGCTATCCATTAAAAGATTTATCAGCAGCTGTGGAAGTTGCGATCGCACCCACACCAGATACTTATAAAATCTTAATTTATCCCTAAAAGGGGATGGGGGGGATCTCTTCAATTTTGAATTTTGTTAGCGCAGCGTTAGCGAGTCTGTGAGCGTCATTTTGAATTTTGAATTTTGAATTGTTATCTCCCCCTGCTCCCTCATCCCTCCATCAGCCTCAAAAAAATGCTTATTACCCAAGTTGCAGTCGCCCTACTAGCTTTCTACGTCGCCTGGAATCTCGGAGCAAACGATGTTGCTAACGCGATGGGAACCTCTGTAGGTTCCAAAGCTGTTACCCTCAAACAGGCACTAATAATTGCTGGGGTTTTAGAGTTTACGGGTGCTGTGTTGTTTGGACATGAGGTAACAGAAACCCTAGCGACGAAAATTGCTAATCCAGTCTTATTCGCAGCTACACCCCAAATATTCGTTGTGGGGATGGTAACGGTACTAATATCGTGTGGTGTGTGGTTGCAAATTGCCACATCACGCGGTTTACCAGTCTCATCTTCTCATGCAGTTGTTGGTGCGATCGCTGGATTTAGTTGGGTAGCTTTGGGAGTAGATGCAATTGATTGGTCATCAATTGGCTTGATTACCATTGGCTGGATTTTAACACCGTTAATTAGTGGTGCGATCGCTGCTTTATTGTACAGTCAAATCAAGCACTGGATTTTGGAGCAACCCAATCAACTAGTGCAGTTACAAGAATGGATTCCCTGGTTGAGTACTCTACTGCTAGGTGTATTTGGCGTGATTGTATTACCATCGCTGACTGAACCGCTAACCAATTTTGTAATTGAGCAAGTTGGTTTTACAATCCCTGCTTACGATATTCCACTGTTAACGGGTGCAGTCGCAGCAGTTGGACTCACAATCATTAGTTGGCGACAATTAGGGGGGACGGGGGGAGGGGAATTGGAAGAAAAATTTTTACCCCCGACTCAGGAATTACCATCAATCCAAAATCCAAAATCTAAAATCCAAAATCCCGTTGAGGGCATATTCGCCCGATTCCAACTATTGAGTGCTTGCTTTGTAGCCTTTGCTCATGGTTCTAATGATGTCGGAAATGCGATCGCTCCTTTAGCTGCGATCGTTTACATCAATCGCACTGGTAGCGTACCTACAGATGGTATCACTATCCCCATTTGGATTTTAATCCTTGGTGGTGCTGGGATTGTTGGTGGTTTAGCTGTCTGGGGTAAAAAAGTCATCGCCACTATTGGCGAAAACATTATTTCCTTGCAACCTAGTAGTGGATTTTGTGCCGAACTTGCGACTGCTACCACCATCCTCATCGCCTCCCGGTTAGGTTTACCAGTCTCAACCTCCCACGCTCTCGTCGGCGGTGTAGTTGGTATTGGACTAGTGCAAAATATCAAGTCGATTAAGTTCCAAACACTAAAAGGTATTGCCGCCGCATGGCTAATTACAATCCCCGTGAGTGCTGTCCTTAGCGCTGCCATCTTTAGCATCGCCCGGATTTTATTCCTCTAAGAATTATTAATATTTTCCTAACTTTTTCCTATACTGCATCTTCTCAAAGTAGAACCTAGACTGCAACAACGCCAAAAAAGCCTGTTTTTGCAGAATTGCTGCTCATTCATTACAATGTTGTGCAGGGGATAGCGTAACTTGGAATTTCCACAGAAAGATACTTTAATCTCCATTTAGAGATGTAAACTGTCACACAAGTTACATTCCACACAAATTTACAGCTAGTTTCGCAAGTCAGACAATTTTGTGGCGATGTTTGGGGAAAAGTCGCTTTGCGCCTACGCGCACGCATCTGTAAGTGTTTGCAAATTACTATTGGCAGCAAAACAATAAATATTTATTTGGAGTGAGATTTCTTTAAAAGTAAAAATCTCATTGGCGAATATTATATTGATGGAAATTAAACTGGCCAAATACTTGTCAATGCTGAGGAGAAGACCGTGTAGTAAGCAGTGGAACAAATTTGATGCTTTGCCAACCTGTGTCTAGTATGACAGAATTACGTTGAAATGCGGAAGTGCTGTTAAAATTTTTAATTTATCTGACAAAATACAGGAAATTACTATGAGCGCCAAGCAAGTGTACGGGAAGCAGCTTTATCGTCAAGGTGTTAGAGGTTAGAAGCTAATGGGGCGATTCGAGAAGCAACCAGAAAACCCGCGAGTCAGAGGCGAGCTATCCAGAGCAGCAGAAAATGCTCTTTGGGCTGTAGTTGAAGACTTAGAAAATCTTCAGCAGAATGTCCTCAGAGCGTTGCAGGAAGACGTAAAGCGGCTTCAGTCAGAAAAAAATCGGTTATCTGATGAGATTCAAAGCTTGGTAGAGGAAAAAGAGCATTTACAACAAGTGCGCCAAATCACTGAGCAGCAAGTGTTAATTCGTCAACTGGCAGAAGTTCTGGCAAAGCATATATCTTCACAACTGCAATCCTCTCTAGCAACTTTAGCTAACCAAACCATAGAGGGCAAATCTTACGAACAAGCTGCGCTTAAGTCGGCTGAAGTGAGCAGCAATGTAGTCGGTGAAATCAATGAAAAAGTCGAACACATGTTTGACAGCCTGGATGACACCGTTACTGTTACCTTTAACTCGCTGCAACAGGAGTTGAAGAACTATCAAAGTAATCTTTCCCAACAGTTGTCACGGATGTATAGCCAGCAGCAGCAAGGGGAAACGATTTTGGCGGAGTTTGTTAATCGCCTGCATGGAGAACTAGAAAAAACTATAGAAGAAACTTCCCGCAAACCAGCAACAGCAGGCACACCTACTGTTTTGCAGTTTACACAGCCAGAGAAAAACAGTTCTTTTGAGACATCCCCGCCACCGTTTGGCGAAGTAGTAAGAAATTCACCTGAGCCAATTTCCCCGATCGCTAATAAATTTTCACCAAGGGAAACGACATCAGAGCCGCCGGTTGTTAGAGAAAACGCCGCGAACCCAATTTCTGTCCCCAGCCAAGACTTGTCCCAAAGGGAAACGATATCACAGCCGCTGTCTGCTGTAGTTCCGCCACCAAAGGACAATGCTACCGAGCCAATTTCTGTCCTCAATCAGGACTTGCCGGAAAACAAAACGACATCGGAGGCTCCGACTGCATCTGTGCCACAGCCGGGAGCAATGCCACCTTCACTAAGGAGAAACGCTGCTGAACCAATTTCTGTCCTCCGCAGAAACGTGTCACAGAGCAAAGCTAAATCCTCATCTGCGACTGCGCTAGAGCCGCAGCCGGAAGCAAAACCCCCACAATCCCGATCGCCTAATTCATCAGGCTTATCGCCGAGCCAAATCGGTTTATTGTTGATTGTCTTATCGGCAGTCGTATCGTCACTTTACAACGTAGCCATCAAGGTAATTTTCCACGAAGGTTCCCAGATTTTTGGAGTATTAGAGGTAGAGCGCTTGCTGCCGCCGACTTTGGGCAATACTCTGTTAATTTTGACCCTACGGTTTATGGTAGTAGTTCCACTGATGTTACTGTTGTCACCGATACTCCACCCCCGATTGTGGCAAGACCTGGAAAACTTAGCTAACTCAGTCCGAGGAAATCCCACAGCTGCTAATGCAGCTACGAAGCAGATTTTGCTGTTGTCGATTGTGAGTGGGGGCTTTTTGTTTTTGTCTCAGGTGCTAATCTACATTGCGATCGCTCAAGTCACGACTGGAATGGCGATCGCACTGTTCTTTGTCTATCCGATGGTTAGTGGTCTATTATCGTGGTTTCTGTTTCGCGATCGCCCTACCATATTCCGCATCAGTGCGATCGCCGCTATTTGCTGCGGTGAATTGTTGGTTTTAAGCGGTTCTCCCAGCATCGGTATGGGTAATACTTCAATGGGAAGCAGCACCGCCATTCTTTCGGGCGTGGCTTTTGCTGCCTACATAATTCTGACGCGGGTTTGTGCTAGCAAACTGCATCCCGTGACTTTTACTTTAATTAACTTCGCTACCATGTTGTTGTTGAGCTTTATCTGCTTGATGCTACCTTTACCAACCAGTTGGAACTTGGTAATTGACCCCTCTAAGATGCTGGAACTGGTTTTAAGCGCATTTATTTTGGGTGTGCTGACTCTTGCCGGATATTTGCTGAATAATGTTGGTATTAGTAAGCTAGGTGCTTCGCGATCGGCGCTCATTGGTGGTAGCATCCCAGTTTTAACCGTGATTTTCGCTGGGTTAATCATTCAAGAAAATTTGGATATTGTGCAAATTCTGGGAGTGTTGTTAGTAACCTTTGGCGCGGCTGCTTTCAGCTTTGAAACAATGCGAAATCAGGTTAAACCCTCTAGTCCCACGAATTAAATGGCGAGTTCAATCAGTTTAGGTGTGATGGGAGCCACTTTACCTCCCATCACTCTGGGCATCAATCCTGACGCCCACTTGTAACTTCTCTAAACTAATGCGATCGCAGGTATTCTATATATTTAGATACTAAATTTCTATATCTATAGCAGTAGGGGCACAGCAATGCTGTGCCCCTACTTGACTTGTAATATATTTTTATGGATTTAGCCTGATACAGGTAGGGAAAACACGTATATATAAGCAGTACGAGTAGTACTGACTCAAGCAATTGAGCACGAGTACTTGCTCAGAGAGGAGATTGGCAAGGAGTTAAGACCATTGCAACACGTTTTGGAACTAAAAGATAAAGAAGTAGCAGAAGTGTTTAGAGTAATCCGTTTTTTCAGCGTGGGAGACTATTGTAGCTAGATGAATATGTGGAGCGATCGCCCGTGAAACAGCTAGTAACTTTATCTTACGAAAACCCCTGCGAGTAAGGCGAAATTCAAAATTCCTCATTTCCATGCTCTTGTGTTTGGTGAGATGGTATCTGTTATTTCTGCCGATCTGTACTAGTAAACTTGGTCTGCGATCGCCCAAACACCCAGAGAAAGAAGATTATATCATAGCCTGCTACGGATTCTCCTCCTTTTCTAGCAACAAACTATCTACGCAATTGAAGCCCCTCAAATATATAAAACAGCGAGGTAAAAACATACTTGAAAATAGCCAATGAATTAGTTAAATCATGAAATTTTAAAATTTTTTCATGAAAGAAATATAAATTCATTGAGAAAAAAGCTCTAAATAATCATCAGATGTAATCCAATGTGTTTTATTATATCTATGGCTACTAACTAATCTGGAGGTTATTAGCATGATCAACAAAGCCTGATGGCTATGCGATTAAGTCTGAATTAATCGCGGGTTTCTGTGTCCAATCATCGACATAAAAGGATAAATCAGACTTGGATTTAGGAGTAACAATAAAAATATCATCAAACCTTGATTTAACCAGAATAAAAATTATTTAAATACGCTCATTTATAAACTTTAAAATACATAAATTTCTTCCAAATCCCAAAAATAATGATATGATAAGTAACGATATTTGAAAAAACAACAGGTATTTTGAAATTGGAATTATCTGCTCTACTTGATGTCTACTATCTTCCCTCAAGCCAACGGCTGATACTACCGAGACATCACAGGAGGTTATGAACGGGATAATAGTTCACAACGAGCCGTGTGGCTCAACCTCTAAATGTGGCTACACCTGGTAAGCGATTTCTTTTTAGACCACTCCCAATTATTTCTAGTCACCTGTGTCCTACAAATAATTTGCCAAAGCTGAAAAAAACCATCTTTTTCGAGTAACAGATATCCCAGATTAACCGCGCAAACTAGTTTTTACTCTGAGTCGGCATAGTGCCATAATTAGGTGTAAGCAGCTTGACGTTGTTGCTCTTGAAAAATGAGAAAAACCTCAGAGAACTTAAAGGCTTTGTAGATTACTTGCAACACAGTTGATTTTTGGGACGTAAACCGCCGTCAAGCTGGACTTGGTGATGTCTGTAATTTTCCGGTCAGATGCAGAGACAAGTTATAGTAACAACCACCGAATCTGCTTGTGTACCAGAAAATATGTGAGAATGGTAGTTTTGGCTACTACCGACTTCATAGTTATCGCATACTAATATAGTCTGAAGTAAAGACATTGCCTTTCAGCCAGGTGTATACTACCTATTCTCACTTGATTAAAAATTGTGTAAACGTGCTATTCAATTGTCTGTAATATGAGTAACGACATAGATCTGATCAAACGTCTTGACCCCAGTGCGATGGATCAGATCATGCTTTATCTGGCTTTTAGTGCCATGCGGACGAGTGGGCACAGGCATGGGGCATTTTTAGACGCAGCCGCAACGGCAGCAAAGTGTGCAATTTACATGACCTATCTGGAGCAGGGACAAAACCTGCGGATGACAGGGCATTTGCACCACCTGGAGCCGAAACGGGTAAAAATTATTGTAGAAGAAGTCAGACAGGCACTAACAGAAGGCAAACTGTTGAAGATGCTGGGTTCTCAGGAACCGCGCTATTTGATTCAATTGCCTTATGTCTGGCTAGAAAAGTATCCTTGGCAACCGGGGCGATCGCGCGTTCCTGGTAGCAATCTGACTAGTGAAGAAAAAAGACAAATTGAGCAGAAACTGCCAAGCAATCTACCTGATGCCCAGTTAGTTAGCTCTTTTGAGTTTCTGGATTTGATTGAGTTTTTGCACAGGCGATCGCAAGAAGACTTGCCACCCGAACACCAAATGCCTTTGAGTGAAGCCTTGGGTGAGCATATCAAGCGCCGTCTACTCTACTCAGGCACGGTAACACGCATTGATTCTCCTTGGGGAATGCCCTTCTACGCTCTTACCCGTCCTTTTTATGCCCCAGCAGACGATCAAGAACGCACTTACATCATGGTAGAAGATACCGCTCGGTATTTCCGCATGATGAAAAATTGGGCAGAACGGCGACGAAATGCCATGCGCTTGCTGGAAGAACTTGATATCCTTCCAGAAAAAATGGAACAGGCTATGGAAGAATTGGATGAAGTTATCCGGGCCTGGGCAGATAAATATCACCAAGACGGTGGTATTGCAGTGATTTTACAGACAGCTTTTGGCGAAAGAGAAGACTAGTGCCATTATGCGGAATTCAAAATTCCAAAAGCTGATAAAGTAAGCTTTTTACTTGTCATATTGTACTAGTAGTACAAAAGTCACAAGCAATTTTGTGACTTTTGTATTGTAAGTATTTAGTTTGCATAATTTGCAAGCAGAGGGCAATTATGGCGGGTTTTATATAAATATTGTCGCTTTGCTGATAGATAGTAGAGTGGGCATTGTAATGCCCACCCTAAAAAAAATTAACCTGTATTTTCAGTCAATTACAAAGCACTTTGACGCACTCCCCCACATAAATGACGGGGGCTTTACGCATCACAACTCCTAATTTAATTAGTCCGGGGTTGCCCGGGAATAAGCGGTTGCAGTGGAACAACCGGCTGCGTGGGAGCAGGCGGCTGCGGCGTTTGAATTGGGGTAATCTCTAGACTTGGACTTGATCCTGCAGGAGTTATAGTCTGCGGTGTAGACGAAGATGAAGCCCCGATAACGCTATCACTAGCATCGATACAAGTTTCCAATATCTGGGTAGGGGGAAGGTCGATTTTACTACTATGGAAGCCAACCACACACTGACCAAAGCGCACGGGCAACAAACTACGACCACAGTAATCTAAAGCTGCTGGATTAACTGCTTCCTGAGTACTAGAGGTGACGCCAACTACACAGGTAGCTAACTCCTCAGGACGCCGGGCCTTCCCACAAGAGGAAAGCGCATCTGTCGCGGCAATTTGGGTCTGCTTCTCAATCTTAACCACGCAAGCAGCCAAATCCCTTGGACGCAGTGCCTTTGCACAACCTTGTGATGCCGCTTCTGCCGTGACACCCACGCTCAAAAGGCGACCCGCACAAACACTATAATCATTGCTGTAAGAGGCAGCAACAGCCACATTAGGCAAGATTGTTGTCAACCATCCAGCTATAGCCAAAACTGATACTGTTAAAATCCTGGAGGTGGAACTGCCTTGTTTGTTCTTACCTCTGTTAACCACTTTTTTGCTCTGTGACATTGCCATTCTCCAAACACCCAAGGTTATGCTAACTCAAATATTTTAAAAATCCTCTGCAATCAAATAATTTCAGCGTGAGCAAGGTATAGACATTAGGACTTACGCACTTTAAAAATTGAGCATCATCTGCATATCAAGCTTATTAATATAAAAGTCTTGCCCTGCCTCGTTCCTGGGCTGCTGCCCAGGAACGAGAGGCAATTTGGTTATGTCTGTCAATGCGTAAGTCCTAGACATAATTAATTATGCCGAAAATTGTGTTAATATATCTGTTTGAAAGATAAGTAGGCAACGTAAAAAGTATTTCAAAGTAAGAATACTGCGTAAACCAATCTGATGATTGAGTAGCCTCCGAAACTAAATAAACACAAAAAACTTATTGGCAGGAGTACGGCGGGGCACGTCGGAATTCAGGCTTGGGAGCCAGTGCGTCGGCTCTACCGACTTCAAGCAACTGGCAACAAAGAAGATGCCTCTACATTGGTAGGATACGTCATACCAAGGCAAGCAGCCTCAAAAAAACAAGAATCCCCTGATTTATCATCAGTGGAATGTCAAAATGGAATGTTTGGGTAAAGTTTAAACAGGATTAGATAAAGGAAACTCATGTCCCGATATAGAGGGCCACGCCTCAGAATTGTCCGTCGCTTGGGCGACTTACCAGGATTGACTCGTAAAAGCGCCAGACGCGCTTACCCACCTGGTCAGCATGGTCAGAACCGCAAGAAGCGCTCTGAGTATGCTATCCGTTTAGAGGAAAAGCAAAAGCTCCGCTTCAACTACGGTTTGACTGAAAAGCAATTGCTACGCTATGTGCGGAAAGCCAGACGTGTTACTGGTTCTACCGGGCAAGTGCTGCTGCAATTGCTAGAAATGCGCTTGGATAATACGGTTTTCCGTTTGGGTATAGCCCCGACTATTCCAGCAGCTCGTCAACTGGTAAATCATGGTCACGTAACTGTTAACGGTCGTGTGGTGAATATTGCCAGCTATCAATGCCGTCCTGGAGAAGTAATTGCGGTCAGGGATCGGGCACAATCCCGGAAGTTGGTGGAAGCTAACTTGCAATATCCCGGTTTGGCCAACCTCCCCAGTCATTTGGAGTTCGACAAAACTAAGTTGGTTGGTAAAGTCAACAGCGTTATTGAGCGAGAATGGGTGGCACTACAAGTTAACGAACTACTTGTGGTGGAATACTACTCACGACAAGCGTAATAGTCATTTGTCCTTAGTCATTTGTCCTTAGTCATTTGTCCTAGCCCTTTCAAGGTGACAAACGAAGATACGTTGTTTCAGTGCTATCATCCTGAGTTCTCTGCTCAGATTTTGGGCTTTTTGAAAGTTGAAATAACCAATCTTGGTTCGGAATTTCACCACCTTGAAAGGGCTAGTCATTTGTCCCTAGTCATTTGCAAAGGACAAATAACCAATGACTAATAACTAACCGCCAATTTGCGACATGGTGCGGGTATATGTACCTAAAATACCAGAATCGCGCCCTTTAAAGTTAATTTCTGGCTTGATTCCGAGTAAATGCCTGACCTGCTCTTGTAATTGAGCGGTGCTAGTACCAGAACGGAGAGCAGTTTTCAAATCTATTTGACCAGTTTCATTCAATAAACAGGGACGCAGCCAGCCATCGGCACTCAGGCGCATCCGGTTACAACGATCGCAAAAACATTCCGACATTTGACTAATAAATCCTAGTGTCCCCTTCGCACCGGGAATTTGAAAGACATTAGCAGGGCCAGCACCACGAACTTGGGATTCTGTCAAGCCCCAGCGATCGCAGATTTGTTGCCGTAAATCGGCTGAAGATACCCAACCGCGATCGCCAAACAAATGTGCATTACCAATGGGCATGAATTCAATAAATCGAACGTGCCACTGTTTGTCAATTGTCAGGGCGGCTAAATCGAGAACTTCGTGGTCATTTACGCCAGGAATCACGACTACATTCAGCTTCAGTGGGTCGAATCCGACATGATGGGCAGCTTGAATCCCCTGCCAAACTTGTTGCCAACGAGAACGCCCCTGATTACCAATAATTTGGTCAAAAATGTCGGGATCAAGAGAGTCCAGACTAATATTAATTCGTCGCAGACCAGCATTGTAAAGGTTTTGCGCCATCGGAGCCAGCAAAAACCCGTTGGTGGTCATCGAGATATCTTGAGTTTGGGGGAGAGTTGCGATCGCACTTACCAAATCCACCACCCGCGGACGCAATAACGGTTCACCCCCAGTCAAACGAAACCGATTAAAGCCTACGGGAATAAATACCTCTTGAATTAAGGTGAGCAGCTCCTCATCAGTCAACAGCTGTTGCTTGAGAATATAGTCCAGTTCTACTCCCTCTGGCATACAGTATTGACAACGAAAATTGCAGCGATCGATTAAGCTAATGCGGAGGTAGTCTACCTGGTTCATCGTTTTATTTTTATTCTCTCTGATCAATTAAAGACTTCGCTAGGTGGTTTACCCCTTGCTACCATTTTGCTGTAATTCAAGATACCGTACCACCTACTTAGGTTAGAATCTACAGATTGTGGCATAATAAGCCGATCGCATCCACTAGTTAGTCATCAATCGTGCAAGACACCGACTCCACCAACGACCTTGCTGCTGCTTTACTACAGCCAGTAGATATCAGCTTTGAACTGCCCGATCCAGAAGATGAACAGATTCTAGAGTCAGATTTTCAACAGCAGCTAGAAATAGCTTGGCAGGTATGCGATCGCTTTGATCTGCAAACTGAAATCTGGCGGGGGCGAATTTTACGGGCGATCCGCGACAGAGAGAAAATTGGTGGTGACGGACGCGGTACTGGCTTTCTGCGATGGCTAAAAGAGCGGGAAATCAGCAAAAGTCAAGCTTATGCCTGGATTCAACTGGCGAATAGTGCCGATACCCTGATCGAAGACGGTAAACTTGACCCCGGATCTGTAAACAACTTCAGCAAACGGGCTTTTATCGAAACCTCCAAAGCATCCCCCCAAGTGCAACAGATGGTGAGTGAAGCCGCCCAAAAAGGCGATCGCATCACCAGGCGGGAAGTGCGTCAACTCAGCGATGAATGGACAGCCATGTCCTCAGATTTATTACCTGAAGAAGTTAAGGAAAAAGCCGCAGATAACACCCTTCCTCCACGCTACATCGCCCCACTGGTGAAGGAAATGGAAAAACTGCCAGAATCGCACCAAAAATTTATCCAAAAGGAAATTGCTGCTAATCCTGATGTGGATACCCTGAAACAGGTAACAACCGAAGCGCGTAACTTGGCGAAATATCTCAAAGGGGCGGCTCAAGTTCAGGCGCTGACGCAGGAAGATGTTGATATTGAAACAGCCTTAGAAGAAGCGCAAAGAGTCGGCTGTTTGAGTATTGCTGCTGATTTGGTAAATCAAGCATCGCAGATGGAACAAACGATCGCTAAACTTTACATGACTTGGAAACGGATCAGTAATTTAGCAGATCGATTATATGTAGATACTGGCGCAAGTACACCCAACTTGCGATCGCTCCTCACTTGCTTGGAACCTCTGGGTGGTGAAATCATGGAGTTGCAACTTAGTGGCGCGACTGAACACACTATTCGTCTGCAAATTCAGGAGACGAGTTAGGTAGTGGGGAGGCCGCGCATGGCCGCGAAGTTACGAGAATTAAACATTTATCCAGAGACAGTTTAACTTCTAGTCAAAAGGGCGGTTAGAAACCGCGTCTACACGAGGCAAAACCTACCTCCGTGGGTTTCAAACCCTCAATTTTTCCTTAGTCCGCGGAGGCGGACGAGAGTTTGTGTAGCCGCGAATTCCATTCGCCCTAGCTTATGCGTATGAAAACCGCCATATCTCAAATTCTAATTAGGAACGTGGATTAAATAAAATACAAAACTTCATCCTGTATCTAGCTTCCCTCTACAATATATCGGAGAGGGATTGAGGGTGAGGTAAGCCAGAGACATAAATTGTATGTTATTTAATTCTTATTCCTTAGCAGCGCAAGATGCAGTGGTGAGTGAGGAGTTATGGGGCGTTGCAGTGGGTACTTGAGCAACCAAAACCACGTTACCATTGGCATCTATAACCCAACCTTGAGCTTCTACAATTTGAGTATGGACGTTGACAGAATTAACCTTCTGTGATTTTTCTTCTGTGTTTCGCTGCGCCTGAACAACCACTCTTTTTTGAATACTGTCAGCACGATTCTGACTCTCTGACTCCAGTGTGATCCAATCTGCCAGCACCGCATCATCAGCTATCAATGGCTGCGTGGGATCGGCTGCTATTCCTCCACGCCCAGTCGCAATAAATGAACTTCTTGCTATTTTTCCACTAGAATTACAACCAGCAACAATTTGCTGCGAAGCATCAACCAGATTTGCGGGCAGTTCTACTAATCCTTTACTGGGGTCAGCATCCGGTGAGTTGATTTGTACAGTGCCATTTAATGAAGGGTTTTGCTGAGAAAATGCGGTGATGTCATTTGTTGGCAGGTTATTCGGGTTGATTGCTTTTGGATCAAGCCTCTCTACATCTGCACCTGTGCGGGGCACAAATCCAAAGATGTTCTTAGTAGTAATTGTGATTTTACCACCAGAGCCAAAATTGGCGTTGGCGGTGATATCGTTATTTCCTAAGGGAGTGGCGACGAGGAAGCCATTAGGTGCATTGATGGTGATATTACCGCCAGTTTTATCACCCCCGGCATTAGTAGATATTTGGCTGTTGTGGCGCATCAGTAATAAGTCCCGCACTTGTAGCATAATATTCCCGCCTTCACCTGAATCACTATTAGATGTGAGTGTTCCTTTGTCCAGAAGTATAGAGCTAGCGTTCACAGTCAAATTCCCTGCTTGCCCCGTAGCGGTTATAGATTGGTTCTCAGCCAATAGCAATAATCTGGAAGACTCTGTTGACACCTGTGCCCCTTCGCGGATACTTAACCTGGGAGTGTTAATCGTGATGTTACTAGCATTTCCCACATCATAAGTTGCGCTAAACAATCCGCTAGGTATAAAACTAATATTTAGTGAAGAAGGGGTTGTAAAGGATACACCACCGATTAGTTCCACAGAATCTGAGGCGTTCACGGTCAATTGTCCCACCGAATTGGAGACAGAAGTATCAAGCAACACTTGTGCCCCATCGCTGACAATCAACTTCCTAGTGTTAATCGTTAAGTTTCCAGCGCCTCCTCCACCAAAAGTCCCAACCGTCAAAGGCTCACCACCGATTAGTTTTACAGTATCTGAGGCAGTAACCGTCAAATTTGCTGCTAGTTGCCCGTTCAGGCTATTAGCCAAAATCTCTGAAAAACCAGTTAATAGCACGTCCCTGCCTTGCACCAGAACATTACCTCCACCCTCGCCACTGACATCTACATAAGAAGGGATTCCAGTTCGCGAAATTAATTGGATGTCCTGGAAATTATTTACACTGTCGTATCCCAAGTCCCAACCTTGGTCTGTTTGCTTGATTTTAACCAGACTATTAAGAGCAACACTTCCTAGCTCTATTCGTCCTCCCTTTGCTGTTAAATTTCCTCCCTCCAGCACAAGATCACCGCCTACAAGTGCCAATGTTTTATCTGGCTGCACCTGTAGACCAACAGGCGCTTCCAAGCCATTGATTGCGCCATCTGGACTTGCTTGGGATTGATTGCGGATGGTTCCTGGTGTAGCTCCAAATTGTAAGCCAACGGGAACACTGACTGTCAGAAGGGGTGTAGTTTGGGGAGCTGTGGCGCTAAATTTAGTACCATCGGCAAAGTTCAGACTACTCGCCGTACTTGCCACGAATGAACCGCGGATGTTTAAAGAAGCGTTGGGGCCAAAAATAATCCCGTTGGGATTAATTAGAAACAGGTTGGCTGTACCGTTAGCTCGAAGTGTGCCATCAATATTAGAAATAGACTTGCCCGTTATCCGGGCGATGACATTATCAATATTTGCCGCATTGTTAAAGTAGGCTGTATTGCCAGTGAGAACAGAAAACTGTTCAAAACTGTGGAACAAGTTTGTACCATGAATTGCCCCACCATCGATCTGGTAAGTATACTGACCATTAATCAGTTTGGGTGTAACGATTGAACTGTTAGTTCCGAGAGTGCTATCCTCTTTAATCTGTGCCTTGGCACAA
Organism: Nostoc sp. NOS(2021); assembly: GCF_017115025.1. Taxonomy (GTDB): domain Bacteria; phylum Cyanobacteriota; class Cyanobacteriia; order Cyanobacteriales; family Nostocaceae; genus Nostoc. The sequence goes on from NZ_JABXKM010000114.1 coordinate 30,143, forward strand.
TACTCAGATAAGGTGAGTGTTCCAGTAATTACTAAAAAACTCATTAGACTTAGCTGCCAAGACCAAACGCTGCTATTTTTAGTCATAACAAAATTTGCACCTTATAAATAATAGACCTCTTGCAAAAGTCAAAAAATCAGGAATGTCATTTTGAGCGGAACGCAGTGGAGAGAAGAATCTCACAGATGTTTCGCTCGACTCAACATGATAATTTAAGCATTTATGCAAGAGATCTAATAGTTTAGTAGTGAAATATTGTTGATTTGCTAGCAGGATGAGTGATATTATCTAGCAATTATTATTTAGCAGTAGATAATTTTAAAGATAACGAGAACTTACGCACTGAAAACCTGAAACCTAGATCCCCCCTAACCCCCCTTAAAAAGGGGGGAACGCTAAAAGCCTCCTTTTTAAGGGGATTGGGGGATCTCTTGTGCGTAAGTCCTAATAGCGAGGGTAGTAGGCAAGGGTTCCACTGTCACAATTTCACTAGTATTGTTTACTGTTGCAAAATTGCTGATGAAAATTCTTTGCTTACCCTCACCAACATCACTAGATGGTAGTTTAGTGATATCTAATCTACCCAGCAGCCACTAGGATAGCCAGGTACTGGGCAAGGTTTACAAAAAACGACTTGAGGAAGTGCTTTAAGCGTTGTGTTTTGTTCTTGAATAATTGTTTGCAAAAATTTCTTGCTTTCCTGATTACCATCAGCATCACTAACTTCGATTTGAGTGAAATCGAGTAAGCACTGAACTTTTAAAATATTTTGTCCTGATATGCCATATTTGTTGAGTACTTCGCCGAAATTAGAGTTCTTCAGTATGTGACTCAATTCGTTCTTAATCTCGTCTTCTAATTGCTGTAATGTTTGAGCATTTAGAATTGTTAGCTGTGAAGTTTGAGATTCCATGAATTTTGCTCTCCTTGCAGATTGGTAAATGTGTGAACTTATCTTGTGATGTACTAAATTAACGTGACTTCGATTAGTACAGTTTGGCAACGAAGGAATTAAGTATACGGAGTCTAGAGGGGTGCAAAAGTTTTAGTAGTCTAAAACTTTTGCAAACATCCATAATTATTACTTCAGCTTGGCTAGTAACAATTACGGACTGTAGAACTAAACTTTATATTTTTTTGCGGAATTTACTTAAAGCTTGGTACAAGGGGCGATCGCTTGTGTGAAGTTCATAGCGAAGAAGCGATACCTTTCCTGCGGAACGCTACGCCTAGCTTGCTTAAGAGTAGGGGTACGGTGGGCTATGCGATCGCGCCGACAAAATTTACGAGAATTATTAATCCAAAGACTGTTTAACTTATCTCAATTAGGACTTACGCAAAAAACCTCTCAAACTCTTATTCCTCCGTGTCGCGCCAGTTGCTACAACGGGGAGGCAGCGCGGTCTTGGGGGTTTCCCCCATGAGTGACTGCCGTGGGAACCCCCGCAACGCACTGGCTTCTCTGCGTCCTCTGTGGTTCGATTTTCCGTTGCTTGTGCGTAAGTCCTGTCAATTTTTAATTAGCAGCGCAAGATGTAGCGACCAGTGAGGAGTTATGGGGCGACGTAGTGGGTACTTGAGCAACCAGAACCACGTTACCATTAGCATCCATTACCCATCCTTGGGCTTCCACAATTTGAGTAGGTTCGTTGACAGAATTAAATTTCTGTGATTTTTCTGTGTTTCGCTGCTTGTGAACAACCACTCTTTTCTGAATACCGCCAGCACGATTCTTACTCTCTGGAGAGAGTGTGATCCAATCTGCTAGCACCGCATCAGCTATCAATGGCTCCGTAGGATCGGGTGCTAGTCCTCCACGCCCAGTCGCAATAAATGAACTCCTGCCTATTTTTCCACCAGAATTACAACCAGCAACAATTTGCTGCGAAGCATCAACCAGATTTACAGGAAGTTCCACTAATCCTTTACTGGGGTTAACATCTGGTGAGTTGATTTGTACAGTGCCACTTAATGAAGGGTTTTGCTGAGAAAATGCCGTGATGTCATTTGTTTGCAGATTATTCGGGTTTTTTTCGCCTGTTGGATCAAACATCTCTACATCTGCACCTGTGCGGCGCACAAAACCAAAGATGTTCTTAGCGGCGATTGTGATTTTACCACCAGAGCCAAAGTTGGCGTTGGCGGTGATATCGCTATTTTCTAAGGGAACGGAGATAAGGAAGCCATTAGGTGCTTTGATGGTGATCTTTCCGCCATCTCCAATATCCCCGGCGTTAGTGGTTATTTGACTGTTGCGGCGCATTAGTAACAAGTCCCGCACCTGTAGCGTAATATTCCCGCCTTTACCCAACTCACTATTAGATGTGAGTATTCCTTTGTCCAGAAGTATGGAGCGAGCGGTTATATTTAAATCGCCTGCTTTCCCTAAGTTATTTGGATCTCCGATATAGATTACATTTTTTCGAGCTTGGCTGCTCACAGATATTGCAGCCCCATCCTTGATAATCAATTGCCCTGTCGTTAGGGTCAAGTTACCCCCATCTCCAGGCCCTTGAGTTCCAGAAAACAAGCCACTGACTCTAGAACCATTTGGTGAGGTTCCAATTAGTTCTACAGACTCAGAGGCGTTCACCGTCAAATTTCCTGCATTTCCTGTAGCTGGTATAAGTTGGTTAGGAATATAGTTATATATGCTCTCAGAGGTTGTTGATATACTTGCCCCTCCTTCGATACGCAACTTTCCAGTATTAATTGTGATGCTGCCAGCGTTTTTATCGCCATAAGTTGCACTAAATAATCCACTGGATATTAAATCACTACCATCTGCGAAGACAGGAATGGGAGTGCCGCTGATTAGTTCCACGGAATCTGAGGCGTTTATGGTCAATTGCCCCTGCAATTGTGCTCCATCTTTGACGACCACCTTTTTAGTAGTGATATTTATGTTTCCAGAGTTTCCGGTGGAGAAACTCTGAGTAAACAGTTGTGCATTTTGCTCAACTACTACAGAGTCTGAGGCGTTCACTGTCAAATTCCCCCCTGATTGCTCTTCCAAGGGATGAACTAGAATTACGTAACCGCCAGCTATCCGCACAACCTTGCCTTGCATCTGGATATTGCCGCCACCCTCTTCATGAGTATCTTCTGCATGGGTATCTATAGTAGATGAAATTTGCTGCGATTTGATTAATTCGATGTTCTGGAAATTTTGAACACCTTCATATCCAAATGCCCAACCTTGGTTCCTTGGACTTAAACTGACCAGACTATTAGCAGCGACGCTTCCTAACTCAACGCTTCCGTCCTCTGCTGTTATATTTCCCCCATTTAGCGTGATATCACCGCCTATAAGTGCCAAGGTTTTGCCTTGCTGCACCTGTAGACCAACGCCTTGTCCAAAGATATTAACTGCGCCATCTGGTTCTGCTTGGGATTGATTGCGGATGGGAGCCGCAGTTGCTCCGAATTGTAAACCAATGGGAACACTTACTGTCAGCAGGGGTGTAGTTTGAGGAGATGTAGCACTAAATTTTGTACCATCAGCAAAGTTCAAGCTACTCGCCGTACTGGCCACAAATGAACCGCCGATATTTAAAGAAGCATTTGACCCAAAAACAATGCCGTTAGGATTAATCAGAAACAGGTTGGCTGTGCCGTTAGCTTTCAGAATGCCATCTATATTAGAAATAGAATTGCCCGTCACCCGACTGATAATGTTTTGAATATCTATTGCATTGTTAAAGTAGGCTGTCCTTCCCGCAGGGACAGAAAACTGTTCAAAGCTGTGGAACAAGTTTGTACCACGAACTGCCCCACCATCAATCTGGTCTATAGGCTGACCATCGATTAACTTTGGTGTAATGATTGAACTTTCAGAGCCAAGCGTGCCATCCTGTTGTATTTGGGCTAAGGCAAAACTCTCAAAGAAAGTGAGCACTCCAGCAATTGCTAAAGTACTCACTATCCCTAACTCCCAGTACCAACTGCTTAGGTATCGAGACATGACAAACTTGCACCCAAAAAATAAGAGTATATTTAAATACTGCTCCTTGCTAATTAGGTATAGTGATAGTTGAGATTATCTCTGTAGCCTAACTAGTAAATGCAAAGTTCAGCATTTTTATACTCACTAGAATAAACTCTTTAGAGGTGATTTATAAAGTAAAAATAAAATTAATCTAGGGGAGCCAGTGTGTTGCTCTAGTCAAAAGAGTTGTAGCAACTGGTCAACCAGCGCACCCAAGTTGGTTTCTTTAGATTTACTTTATAAATGGTTTCTGACAGTCCGAAGACTAAATTATTTAGCAGTTACAGCCGAGAGGGCTGCCAGTTGAAGGGCAAGGGACACACCATGATTTTTCCATTAGCACAATTCCCTCTCTTGGGCCTCCTGGGTTTGCTGCCAATAATTCATTAGGTTGCTCTTGAGCAACTGCATCACCAGATTTGATTTTATTTAGGTCAAGATTGCACTGCCACTGAACTCTCAAAGCTCTATCTTCTAATACTCCGTACTTCTCAAGCACCGTGTATAAGCCAGCGTTATTAACGCTTTCAAGCAGTTTCTGTTGAATCTCGTCTTGTAACTGTTGTAATGTTTCAGGGTTCATGACTGTTTCCATTTCCTACAGGATGTGTACAATTGTTGATTCAGCTTGGCTAAAAAGAATTTCGCCTACTGTCACAAAACTTAATGTTTTACTGCTGTATTTACTTTAAGCATTGATAATTTATAAGACAATACGCTTGGTTTTTAAGGCTTGCTCTAATTCCCTCCTTTTTAAGGAGGGTTAGGGAGGATCAAGCTTTAACCCAAGCGTATTGATCTATAAGAGCGTACAACTTTGCCTATGTTTCTATGTCGGTATTGTTGAGGATGATGGAAAATAAACTCTTTACAGTCCGAAGACTAAATTATTTAGCAGTTACAGCCAAGAGGGCTGCCAGTTGAGGGGCAAGGGATACACCATGATTTTAAACTTTGATTAGTTGACTGCTAACTAGTACAATCAGGCAAAAGTAAAAAGTCAAAAATACTTATTGAGTAAGGTTTAAAATTTAAAATCGTCCGTTTTGCGACAAACATTGCCTTTTTCATAACTTCCGCTGGTGTTAACGTCATTTATACTGCCCACTATCGGTTGCTAATTCTTAATCCCCGTGCTGGCAATACCCTGAATAAACTGACGCTGACCGATGAGAAATAATACCATCACTGGAACTGTCGCGATCGTCACGGCTGCCATCATCAAGGGCCAATTATTCGTAAATTGCTCTTGAAACTCTGCCAACGCCAGCTGCACCGTCCTTAATTCCGGTCGTGTCGTAAATACCAGAGGCTTAAATAAATCATTCCATTCGCCGATGAAGGTGAACAAAAACAGCGTCACCAACGCCGGACGGGCTAAAGGTAACATCACCCGCCACAAAATTTGCAGTCGGTTCGCCCCATCGATGGCGGCAGCTTCCTCTAACTCTACGGGAATTGTCTGGAAATACTGACGTAATAAGAAAATCCCAAAGCCGTTGACAGCAGTAGGTAAAATCAGCGCCCCATAGGTATTTATCAGGTGTCCCCACTTCAAAACCAAAAAGATGGGAATCACCAATAACTGAAAGGGAATCACCAAAGTTGCTAAAACGACTAATAGCAGTGCTTGGCGTCCCCGAAACTTCAGCCGGGCGAGGGCGTAACCCGCCAAAGCAGAAGTGACAATCTGAAACGCCGTCACAGCGATCGCTACCAAGGTAGAATTAGCAAACGCCAGCAAAAATTTTCCCTGTTGCCACGCAACGCGGTAATTTGCTAAAGACCAGTTATTTTTGGACAAATTTTCTGGGCTGGCGGCGGTTGGTGCAAAGGAGGTGAGAAAGACCACAAACAGTGGTAGTAGAACGATCAATGCCCCTAGCAGTAACACTACTAGGCTGAAAAAATCGCCAGATTTCAGATTCGGGTTCGGTTTGGACATAACTTGAGATGCAAAGCATTTATTTCGCTAGTACTAGAGCATTGCCCCCAGCAACAATTAATCTAAAAAATAGTCTACTTGTTAAGTTAAATTAAACCACAGTGATTGTTACTCTCAGTTCGTAGGGTAAATTGAGTCCTGGTGTCAAATAATTCAGATTTACAGGAGTAAACATAACCATGCAGCAGCTTACAGACCAATTTAAAGAATTAGATTTCAAGAGCGAAACATACAAAGATGCTTATAGCCGGATTAATGCGATCGTGATTGAAGGGGAACAAGAAGCCCATGAAAATTACATCACACTAGCCCAACTGCTGCCAGAATCTCATGATGACTTGATTCGCCTATCCAAGATGGAAAGCCGCCATAAGAAAGGATTTGAAGCTTGTGGACGCAATTTGCATGTTACCCCAGATTTGCAATTTGCCAAGGAGTTTTTCTCTGGACTACACCAAAATTTTCAAACAGCTGCGGCATCCGGCAACGTCGTCACTTGTTTGTTGATTCAGTCTTTAATTATTGAATGTTTTGCGATCGCAGCATATAACATTTATATCCCCGTCGCCGACGATTTTGCCCGCAAAATCACTGAGGGAGTTGTAAAAGAAGAATATAGCCACCTCAACTTTGGAGAAGTTTGGTTGAAAGAACACTTTACAGAATCCAAAGCGGAACTAGAGCAAGCAAATCGCCATAACCTACCCATCGTCTGGAAAATGCTCAACCAAGTAGAGGGTGATGCCCACACAATGGCAATGGAAAAAGATGCTTTAGTAGAAGATTTTATGATTCAATACGGTGAAGCATTAAGTAACATAGGTTTTACGACTCGCGATATTATGCGCTTGTCAGCCTACGGACTCATAGGCGCTTAAAAAAGTTAGGAGTGAGGAATGATCAGTGAGAAATTATCAGTCGTACTCCTAACCGGAGGCGGAGCGTCTCCTGCTTTGCTCCTAACTCCCAACTCTACTAAATTCCACGCGCTCAAGACAGCATAAGCTTAATAATCACTACATGTTTGGTCTAATTGGACATCTGACTAGTTTAGAACACGCTCAATCGGTAGCTCAAGAATTGGGATACCCAGAATATGCCGATCAAGGGCTAGACTTTTGGTGCAGCGCCCCGCCGCAAATTGTCGATACCATTATTGTCACCAGTATCACTGGGCAAAAAATTGAAGGAAGGTATGTAGAATCTTGCTTTTTGCCGGAGATGCTAGCGAGTCGTCGCATCAAAGCTGCAACGCGCAAAGTCCTCAACGCCATGGCCCATGCACAGAAGCACGGCATTAACATCACAGCTTTAGGCGGATTTTCCTCGATTATTTTTGAAAACTTTAAGTTAGAGCAGTTTAGCCAAGTCCGCAACATCAAACTAGAGTTTGAACGCTTCACCACAGGAAACACGCATACTGCCTACATTATTTGTAAGCAGGTGGAAGAAGCGTCAAAACAACTGGGAATTGATCTATCAAACGCGACTGTTGCAATATGTGGGGCAACTGGCGATATTGGTAGTGCAGTTACACGCTGGCTAGATGCAAGAACAGATGTCAAAGAACTTTTGTTGATAGCCCGTGACCAAGAACGTCTTAAAGAGTTGCAAGGCGAACTGGGGCGAGGAAAAATCATGGGTTTGACAGAAGCACTGCCCCTAGCTGATGTTGTAGTTTGGGTTGCCAGTATGCCCAAAGGCGTGGAAATTGACCCCACCACTTTGAAACAACCCTGTTTGTTGATTGATGGTGGTTATCCTAAAAACTTAGCGACGAAAATTCAGCATCCTGGTGTATACGTGTTAAATGGTGGAATTGTAGAGCATTCCCTGGATATTGACTGGAAAATTATGAAAATCGTCAATATGGACGTGCCAGCCCGCCAGTTGTTTGCTTGTTTTGCCGAAGCAATGCTGTTGGAATTTGAGAAGTTATACACGAACTTTTCGTGGGGACGCAATCAGATTACCGTAGACAAAATGGAGCAGATTGGTCGGGTATCAGTAAAACATGGATTTAGACCGCTGCTGGTTTAGTCATTAGTCATTGGTCATTAGTCATTGGTCATTAGTCATTGGTCATTAGTCATTAGTCATTTGCAAATAACAAATGACTAAGGACAAAGGACAAAGGACAAAGGACAAAGGACAAAGGACAAAGGATAGATAACTTATAACTCGTAATTCATAACCCCTACGATGGCAACTACCGAGCGTAAACCGCTACTGTTAGATTTTGAAAAACCCCTAGCAGAACTCGCAACCCGAATTGATCAAATTCGGCAACTTGCAGAAGAAAATGGTGTCGATGTTTCTGGTCAAATTCGTCAACTAGAAGCACGCGCCATGCAACTACGTGAGGAAATTTTCACTAGTCTATCCCCGTCCCAGCGATTGCAAGTCGCTCGTCACCCGCGTCGCCCCAGTACCCTCGATTACATTCAGGCTATTAGTGATGAATGGATGGAATTGCATGGCGATCGCTGTGGTGGTGACGATCCGGCTTTAGTTGGTGGTGTCGGTCGTCTGAGTGGGCAACCTGTGGTGATGTTGGGTCATCAAAAAGGTCGTGATACCAAAGACAATATTGCCCGTAACTTTGGAATGCCTTACCCTGGCGGCTACCGCAAGGCGATGCGGTTGATGGAACACGCTAACAAGTTTAGTATGCCGATACTAACTTTTATCGACACACCGGGGGCTTGGTCTGGGGTAGAAGCAGAACACCAAGGTCAAGGAGAAGCGATCGCCTACAACTTGCGAGAAATGTTCTGCTTAGATGTGCCAATTATCTGCACAGTCATTGGTGAAGGTGGTTCCGGTGGCGCACTCGGTATTGGCGTAGGCGATCGCCTACTCATGTTTGAACACTCCGTTTATACCGTCGCCACTCCCGAAGCCTGCGCCGCCATTTTGTGGAAAGATGCTGCTAAGGCTCCCCAAGCCGCAGTTGCTCTGAAAATTATTTCCCACGACCTGAAAAAGTTGGGAATCATCGACCAAATACTGCCTGAACCCACTGGTGGCGCTCATTCCGATCCTTTAAAAGCCGCTACCACTCTCAAGCAAGTGCTGCTAGAAAATTTGGATGAACTCAATCGTTTAACCGCTCCAGAACGCCGGCAACTGCGCTATGAAAAATTCCGCAAAATTGGTGTTTTTACAGAAGTTGCCCACTAACGGCACTGCATAATGATTGATTAGCCGAGCCGCAATGCTATAATTGCCTATGTGCTTAAAGATTTTTAACAATCTAGCCATAGGCATTTGCATGTTTGGCAAATCTACTCAATTTGATTGAGTAGCTTTTGTAGTATTAAGTAATCTAATTTGAGTCTCCGGCGTGATTTTCCAGGGGATGATTTGTTGTCTTCACTGGTAAAACCCACAATATGCCGACTATTGCACTGAATCATAGCATTTGCTTAATGAAAATCATCATATTTTTAAATTCCTTTAATATATCCAAACCGAGAAGTGTGAATAATTGGATGGTAATAGGCTTTGGGAAGTGCCAAAAAATTGGGAGACACCATGAGTGTTGAGCAAAAACGACGCGCCCTGATTACTGGGGCAAGTAGTGGAATTGGGAAAGCAACGGCTTTAGCCTTTGCGAAAGCGGGAATAGATGTCGCCTTAGTCAGCCGTTCTTTGGATAAGTTGGAGGCGGTAAGAGAAGCAGTCGAGCATACTGGGGTGGAAGCGAAAGCTTACGCTGTAGATTTAGCGCGGATCTCCGAAGTAAAAGAAAAGATCGAAGCGATCGCCCTTGACTTTGGTGATATAAACATTCTGGTAAACAATGCGGGCCTTGCTTATACAGCTACTTTGAGCGAAACTCCCCTAGAGGACTGGCAGCAGGTAATTGACTTGAATCTGACTGGCGTGTTTCAGTGCATTGTGGGGATTTTACCTTCAATGCGCGATCGGGGCACAGGCACAATTATCAACGTCGCCTCAATTGCCGCCAAGCAACCGTTTCCCGGTTGGGGAGCATACAGCGTCAGCAAAGCTGGTTTGATTGCCCTCTCTCAAACCCTGGCACAAGAAGAACGCACCCACGGCATTCGTGTCACAGCTATCTGTCCGGGCGCAGTCAATACCGAACTTTGGGACACAGAGACAGTCCATGCCAACTTAGACCGTTCCAAGATGTTAACCCCGGAAATTGTGGCTCAGTCAATTCTTTACACAGTTCTGTTACCACAACAGGCAGTTATTGATGAATTGACCCTGATGCCCAGTGCTGGCGCACTCTAATTGCGAAGTTAGGAGTTAGGAATTAAAAGTTAGGAGTTAGGAGTTAGAGTTTTTGGTGTTGCTGAATAAAAGTATGAACATGATTTTGTTTGATATCAAGATCCTTGTTGAGACACTATATATCCCGTCTAAACATCTGGATTCATACTGCAATTGGGCAACGCCGAATTTTTTAACTCATAACTCATAACTCATAACTCATAACTCATAACTCATAACTAAATTCAAACCATAACCAAGACTGAATCATGACTATCGGTAGTTCCAACGGTTCCAATTGCTCTCAATCACCTCTGATTCCCGACTTGGCAGAAGCCATAACTCCCAGACCCGATCGCAATACTCATAACGGGCGACAAGCGGATTTGTTCTCGCCAAAAGAGGAACAGATGGAGGAAATGAAGGACGCCGTGCGGACACTAATATTGGGAGTTGGCGAAGATCCCGAACGTGAAGGACTCCTCAAAACACCCAAGCGAGTGGCCGAGGCAATGAGGTTTCTTACCAGTGGCTACAACCAATCCCTTGAAGAACTCGTTAACGATGCCATCTTTGATGAAGGGCATAGCGAGATGGTACTAGTTAGAGATATTAATTTCTTTAGTCTGTGCGAACACCATATGCTGCCATTTATGGGTAGAGCACACGTTGCTTATATCCCCAACCAAAAAGTTGTGGGACTGAGTAAGCTAGCCCGGATTGTTGAGATGTATTCCCGTCGCTTGCAAGTGCAGGAGAGGTTAACCCGCCAAATTGCCGAAGCGATTCAGACCATTCTGGAACCTCAAGGTGTTGCAGTAGTGATGGAAGCTAGCCATATGTGCATGGTCATGCGGGGTGTGCAGAAACCAGGTTCTTGGACTGTCACTAGCGCAATGGTTGGTGTGTTCCAAGAGGATCATAAAACCCGCGAAGAATTTTTTAACTTGATTCGCCACCAAGCAGCATTTTTTTAAGTGCTGAGTTAGGAGTTAAGAGTTAGGAGTTAGGAGTTAAGAGTTAGGGACTTCCAAGAAATATAGCAACGGACAAGAAGGTTAGGACATTAACTGATGATAAAACCTATATACAAACAGACTTTCAACCCAGTCCCCAGTAAAGAGTCCCCAGTCCCCTGCTATAAATTATCTATCTTGTGGGGTGGGCAGCGTTCGACTGACTTGTACTGAGCTTTGTCGTTGGCGCAGCCTCTCGTAGAGAAGTAGCGCTCATGCCGAAGTCCTGCCCGCCCTGAATATAGGATGGGTGTTCGCGTAGCGGCACGAAGTGCGGACACCCATCCCACAAGAAAATTTTGGATGTTTTTTTATCGTAAATCAATGTTTTTTAGGCTCTGAAATAGAAGTGCTACTTTATCTAAATCCTTATCTCCAGGTGCGCGTTCCACACCACTAGATAAATCAATGCCGCTAGGATTTATCTGACTCAAGGCTTCCACAATATTATCGGCTGTTAGTCCTCCAGCCAAAAACCAAGGGCAATTGGGGTTAAATTGCTCTAAGATTGTCCAATCTAAGGTTTTGCCTGTACCACCAAGTTGTTGGGGATGGTAGGCATCAAGTAGTAAAGTATCTATGTATTTAATGTAATCAATCGCTGTGTCAAGATGCTCAAGACTGCGAATTCTCAGTGCTTTAATAATTTCGACATTGGGTAAAGCTTGACGTAACTGGTAGCAAAAATCTGGTGATTCATCTCCGTGTAACTGGACACCAGTCAACCCAGAATCAACAACTATCTGACTGATTTCGGGGATGCTAGCGTTGGCAAAAACACCAATTGTGTCAATATTTGCCGCGAGTTCTGCCACTGCTGACCGAATTTGAGATGTAGTTACGTAGCGAGGTGAGGTTGGCACACAAATAAATCCTAGTGCCGTTGCGCCCAGAGAGGCGATCGCTATAGACTGCTGTGGTTGAGTGATGCCGCAAATCTTAACGCGCATGAAAATCTGACAAATTTAAAATAATCATCAAAAAAGTCTAAACTATCTAAAAAACTTTTGGGCCTTGTAATTTTATAATCTTGTAGGTCTACATTAACTTTTCCATTTAGGAGACAAAAGCTTGATTTCATCTATTTTACTAGCAGCAGCTGCATCTGTTCCCCCAACACCTGTGTGGAATCCGACAGTAGGGATAATTATCAGCGTCAGCAGCTTAGTAGTGCTTTTGCTAAGTACTAAGATTGAAAAACCCCTTGTTGGCCCCAAGTTCCCGATCCTGCCGATCAGTATTCCAACATTCGTCGCAGCGATGGCTTTTGGTCACATTATTGGCGTTGGCATCGTTTTAGGACTGACTAACATCGGTCGTCTGTAGTTTTGCGATGACAGAGGCGTTACTTGTAACGCCACGATCAATACAAAACTCCTAAAAACGATTTTGGGCAGGGGGAGTAGGGAAGAAATAACTTATGCCCCATGCCCAATGCCCAATGACGCTAGTTGCTTCTCCCCTTGGGAGACGCGCAAGGGACAAGTCGGACATTGCCCGACGCCAGTCACTCATGGGAGAAGACCGCGCTGGCTCCCCAATGCCCCACTCCAGAGTTTTGCTCACAGGCATTAATTGTCAGACGTTTTCAGCCCTTTTCTTTATAAGACCATTTCGTAACTTGTGACTAGCGAATTGATGCTCAAAATTATATGTATAAGTATATACGCAAATATTGCAGTATAGGAACTACTGGCGATATCTAGTTTTAGGACAATATAATGCAAACAAATTGGAAAATTGGGTCTTTATTTGGAATTCCTCTGTTTTTAGACCCGTTGTGGTTTGTGATTTTAGGGTTAGCAACTCTCAACTTTGGGGTAGCTTATCAGGAATGGGGGACTGTTATAGCTTGGAGTGCTGGAATAGTTATGGCACTGCTACTATTTAGTTCGGTGTTGTTACATGAGTTGGGTCATAGCTTGGCAGCCCGATCGCAAGGCATTAGAGTTAATTCAATTACCCTATTTATGTTTGGCGGGATTGCTGCTATTGAAGAAGAATCTAAAACTCCTTTCAAAGCCTTTCAAGTAGCGATCGCTGGGCCTTTGGTGAGTATCGGACTATTTTTGCTGCTCCGGCTGGGATCTATTGTGATACCTGATACTAGTCCACTCAGTATAATGGTCGGAGATTTGGCGAGAATTAACTTGGTGGTGGCTCTATTTAACATGATTCCCGGCTTACCTCTAGATGGAGGGCAAGTGTTAAAAGCAGCACTATGGCAAATAACAGGTAATCGTTTTCAAGCCGTACACTGGGCTGCAAAGGCGGGGCAAATTTTGGGTTATGGTGCGATCGCTTTAGGATTTGTTGTAGATTTTTTGACTAGAGAGTTAGTCGTTGGTTTGTGGATGGCGCTGTTAGGTTGGTTTGCTGTCCGCAACGCCAACAGTTATGACAGCATGACTACATTGCAAGAAAGTCTACTCAAGGTAGCGGCGGCTGATGCGATGACCCGTGACTTTCGCGTAATTGATGCTGACCAGACATTGCGCTCCTTTGCCGATTTATACCTGTTGGAAACCGCTCCCTCACAGGTTTATTTTGCTGCTTCTGATGGACGTTACCGGGGTCTAGTTTCCATTGACGATTTTCGTTTAACCGAAAGGAGTGAATGGGAAACCCAAACCTTACACAGCATTGTGCATCCGCTGACAGAAATACCCACTGTTACTGAAGCAACATCGATAGCTGAGGTAATTAACAAGCTGGAAAATGAGCAGTTACCTCGAATTACCGTACTTTCTCCGGCTGGCGCTGTAGCTGGTGTAATTGATCGGGGAGATATTGTGCGATCGTTGGCACAAAAGTTAAATTTGCGAATAACGGATGCAGAAATTAAGCGGATCAAAGAAGAAGGTAGCTATCCGCCTGGGTTGCAACTGGGAGTCATAGCGAAATCAATTACAAATTAAACGTCATACACTCGTCATAGTTTTGCAATAGACACGTCAAAAGCTTGTGTGATATTTAAATTGGTATTTGGTTACAAAATGCTTTTTTTGGGTAAAAGGTAGGATTTCCTACCTTTTTTATTTTTCAAAGTCTGGCGATCGCCATACAGCCCGTTGTAGAAATCGCTTCAGATAATTGGGAAATTATTAAAACTTCAAGTTTAAAGTGAGTAAAATGTAAGTACGTGATATACTACGTCTCTCACTTACCCTGGTTTTATGGCACTGCCAATTGTTGCAATTATCGGACGCCCAAATGTGGGCAAATCCACCCTGGTTAATCGACTCGCCGGGGAACAAACGGCGATTGTCCATGATGAACCGGGAGTGACACGCGATCGGACTTACATGCCAGCTTTCTGGAATGGTCGCGAATTTTTAGTGGTAGACACCGGTGGTTTAGTCTTTAATGATGATACCGAATTTTTACCACTGATTCGCCAACAGGCAATGATCGCGCTTGCAGAAGCGTGTGCCGCTATTTTTGTAGTAGATGGTCAAACAGGCCCCACATCAGCAGATTTAGAAATCGCCGAATGGTTGCGCCAACAACCCGTACCTGTGCTACTAACTGTAAATAAATGTGAATCCCCAGAACAAGGCTTAATGCAAGCTGCCGAATTTTGGGAACTGGGATTGGGCGAACCTTATGCCATTTCCGCGATTCATGGTAGTGGGACAGGAGAATTACTCGACGAGTTAATTAATCACATCCCCAATGTTGAAGACATCCCAGAAACTAATGAAATCAAAGTAGCAATTCTGGGACGTCCGAATGTGGGCAAATCGAGTTTACTCAATTCTTTTGTCGGGGAAGAGAGGGCAATTGTCAGCCCAATTTCTGGCACAACCCGCGATGCTATTGATACCATCATTGAGCGAGACGGACAAACCTACCGCTTGATTGACACCGCCGGCATTCGCAAAAAGAAACACATAGAATACGGCACGGAATTCTTTAGTATTAACCGCGCTTTCAAAGCGATTCGCCGCGCTGACGTGGTTTTATTAGTACTAGATGCTGTAGATGGAGTCACTGAGCAAGACCAAAAATTAGCTGGGCGGATTATCGAGGAAGGTCGAGCTTGCATCATCGTCGTTAATAAGTGGGATGTCGTCGAAAAAGACTCCTATACAATCTACGACTACGAAAAAACTCTGCAATCACGGTTACATTTTACCGAATGGGCAGAAACAATTTTTGTCAGTGCCTTGTCAGGACAACGGGTAGAAAAGATTCTAGAATTGGTGAAAACGGCGGCTGAATCACACAAACGCCGTGTCAGCACATCAGTAATTAACGAAGTCTTAACAGACGCTGTGAGTTGGCATTCACCGCCAGCATCCCGTGGTGGGCGTCAGGGCAAGATTTATTATGGTACACAAGTAAGTAGCCAACCACCAACGATCGCTCTATTTGTCAATGATTCCAAACGCTTCAACGACAACTACCGCCGCTACATTGAACGCCAATTCCGGCAACAGCTAGGATTTAAAGGCACGCCAATTATTTTACTGTGGCGGAGCAAAAAAGTCCGTGATGCCGAAAGTGGTAACGTTAATAGAGCAACTCGCGTCAAAATAAGTTAGAGACGCGATTAATCGCGTCTGTACAGGAGTTATGAGTTAAAGTCAAAACTGCTAACTCCTAACTTATAACTCTAAAATAATGGATTTATTGCGATCGCTGCCACTTGGACTTTATTTAGAACAACCCCAAACTTGGCTGCATAAAATCGATCCGCGAGTCAAGTTCGCCTGGTTGATGAGCTTTTTAACAAGCTATGTTTTGGCCAACAACTTTTGGCGGGTACTGTTAGTGGTAGCATTGATTTTTGTCACCTTGATTGCAAGAATTCCCCGACGAGTATGGCGGCAGCAAATGGGTTGGCTATTAATACTATCGTTTTTTGTCTTAGCGATCGCAGCCATCAGTCCTGATGGAATGGGTGTAGATTATCAACCACGTCTACCAGCTAATGAACAAATATTAACCCAGCCATCAAACTCCAATAATATTCTTCAAGAGCAAGTAGTTGAGAAAAAAAAATACAGCTACGTGCTATTTCACAAAGGGCCAGTCAAAGTGACTCGCTACTCCTTGAGTTTAGCAGTACGCTTGAGTACACTTATATTTACCGTGATTTACAGCACTAATCTGTATCTGCTGACAACCGCACCAGAAGAAATCACATCTGGCATAGAAAGCTTAATGCAACCCCTGCGACGCTTCAAGTTGCCTGTCACAGAAATTACTTTAACTTTAACCTTGTCCTTACGCTTTATTCCCCTGGTTTTAGAAGAAGTGCAAAACTTATTTCGCTCCGTGATGACAAGGGCAATTAATTGGAAAAAGCTGGGATTAAAAGGAGCATTCAAGGTTTGGATGACAGTCGCAGAGAGATTGTTAGAAAATCTGCTTTTACGAGCTGATCAAATGGCGAATGCAATGATGGTGCGAGGTTTTACCAGTCCCAATGAGCATCGAGTCCAGTGGCACGACTTACGATTAAAAGGGCGTGACTGGCTTGCTCTTGCAACTTTAATCTTATTCTGGGGAATACGGTTAGCTATAGGAACTCAGGTCTAATTTTGCACCGAGAAAATGCTAAGAGTAGTCGTAGTTATTTGTACTCACTGCTAAAAACTGTCAACTAATTATTGACAACACTTATAAACAGTATGACCAAGGCTTGGTATTGGCGATCGCTACCCTTAGAAAAGCGCACAGGTTCGGAAGTTTTTGCTGCTCTGTTTTGCCCCACCGCCACACCGGGAATTGCTACCCTACTGGAAAGTCCCTACCCAACACCAATCGATCATCCCCAACTCAGCCGATATTCTATCTGTGCAGGCGCTCCTCGCGTAGTCGATGGCATCCCACAGATGTGGACACCAGAAGTAGGAGAGGTTTTCCCCTTCCTAGAAAAGTTGTTACAGCAAGGGTTAGGGGGGGATGAGAGGGACAAGGGGGACAAGGAGGAAAAGGGGAACGAAGTAGAATTTTCTCCCTTGTCTCCCCCCGCCTCCCCTGTTCCCGATAGCCTGCCCTTCACCGGCGGTTGGTTGGGTTGGCTAGGCTACGATGTGGCATGGGAAATTGAACAGCTATCCCGTCATAAAATTGATCCCCTGCCATTTCCCGTAGCTTTTTGGTACGAACCAGATTGTTTTGCCCTTTTGGATCACGCGCAACAAATTCTTTGGCTAGCCGCCAGTCATGCAAGTGGACTCGATGAATTACAAGAGAAATTGCAGAAGAGACAAGGAGACAAGGGGGACAAGGTAGAATTTTCTCCCTTGTCTCCCCCATCTCCCTCCCCCCCTCTCTTTTTGACATCGCAAGCAGATTATGAAACAGGTGTAAATCAGGCGAAAAAATATATTCAAGCTGGAGACATATTTCAGGCAAATCTTTCGTTGCGATTTCAAGCGTCTACATCGGCTTCTGGTTGGGAAATTTACCAAGCCTTGCAAAAAATCAATCCTTCTCCTTTTGCCAGCTATTGGCAAACGCCTTGGGGGGAAGTGATTAGTTGTTCGCCGGAACGATTGGTACTGTTGCAAAATCGACAAGCCGAAACCAGACCGATCGCCGGAACGCGATCGCGTGGTGTCACACTAGAACAAGATATTCAACAGGCAGAAGATTTACTCAGCAACACCAAAGAACGTGCAGAACACATCATGCTAGTGGATTTGGAACGCAATGATTTAGGGCGAGTTTGTGAATGGGGAACGGTTACTGTTGACGAATTGCTGACAATTGAGCGATATAGCCATGTGATGCATCTTGTCAGCAACATCAAAGGTACTTTAAAAGGCGATCGCACTCCCATTGATTTGATTCGCGCTACGTTTCCAGGTGGCACAATCACAGGTTGTCCCAAAGTCCGTTGCATGGAAATTATTGAAGAATTAGAACCTGTGCGGCGCAGCTTGTTCTACGGTTCCTGTGGCTATTTAGATTGGCGTGGTCATTTAGATTTAAATATCTTAATCCGCACCCTGCTACTAGCTCCCGCGTCTCCAGAAGCAGGGGAAGCAGGGGAAGTAAATTCTTTCTCATCTCCCCACTCAAGACTCAACATCGTCTGGGGACAAGTTGGCGCGGGAATTGTCGCAGACAGCGATCCTGAGAGAGAATGGTATGAATCTCTGCACAAAGCTCAGGCACAACTGGCAGCACTGAAAATGCTGAATAATCAATTAGGGAATAGGGAATAGGGCATTGGGCATTGGGCATTGGGCATTGGGCATTGGTTATTAATTCTTCTCCCTCACTCCCTCACTCCCTCACTCCCTCATCTCCCCACTCTCCAGTTACGATTTTGCGCCATTTAGCGACAGTTGTGGCAGTATGGAAAGAAGTTGAAAAATTCGCTGTTGCCGTTGGGAACTTCAAAGGGTGTTTTTCCTTCCCATGTCGAATTTTCAACAAGAGGATCAGGACTATATTGTGCCTTGTCCTCACAGATTGGTAAATTGAAGTCACCAAGCAGATGGTGATATTTATCGACCAGCCTCTACTCTCGTAATCTACGCTTCGCGGCTTCTGTTGTACCATTGCGCTTCACTACCACTAGCTTCATCTGCCCATTAGGAACTAGATCAAGGTCTTCGTAACCGCAGTTTTGCATTTTAAGCAAATATTCTGGCGAAAGGAAGTTATTATCGTCTGAATGTTTGGAATTCACTGCGAAAAGATATACATACTCCCACCTTGACTACACCTTGACTCTTAAATGAATCCAGAAAACGCAGAAACTTACATAAACCATCCAACTTGGGGTTTACTTTACAAAATCTGTATGGTTGATGAGAACCAGGATTTGTTCACCACGCTTTATGCCCAGCGCTTATTTTTTTTGGTCGCAAATGACGTTAAAGGTGTTAAATTCCAGTCTCTAGGACGTACTGAGGCTAGAATGATGTTGGAAAATCGCTTACGTACCCTGCGGCGCAGTGGACAATCTCAGGAGTACGATCAGCTTCAGAGTGTTTTCCAACGCACCTTCCAATGAGTAGTTCGATTTCCGAACGTATTGTTACCATTCGCTCCTCACTGCCAACTTCAGTCCGATTGATTGCTGTTAGCAAGCAAGTTTCTGCCCAGGCCATTCGGTCTGCCTATGCCGCAGGAATTCGTGATTTTGCGGAGAGTCGTATCCAAGAAGCCGCCAGCAAACAAGCCGAGTTGCAAGACTTACCGGATATTACCTGGCACTTTATTGGACATTTGCAAGCCAATAAAGCCAAAAAAGCCATCGAACAATTCCCTTGGATTCACTCCGTGGATAATTTGAAGCTGGCACAGCGTTTAGATCAATTGGCGCAACAGCTAGGAGTGAGTCCCCAGGTTTGCCTGCAAGTGAAAATTCTCCCCGATCCTAACAAGTCTGGTTGGAGTGTACCAGAACTGTTGGCTGATTTACCTACACTCAATCAATACAAAAATTTACAAATTCAAGGTTTGATGACAATTCCCCCTTCAGGATTAAATGATTCCGAAATTTTAAGTGTGTTTAATCTCAATCGTGAACTGGCAAAAGAAATCCAGGAGCAAAACTGGTCGGAGATTAAAATGCAGCAGCTGTCTATGGGTATGTCAGGCGACTACGAACTGGCAGTGCAAGCAGGCGCAACGATGGTACGATTAGGAACCATATTGTTTGGCGATCGCTCTTAGAGGATGTTTGTCAAGTCTAATTTATGACTCGTTGGGCGACTAGAAGTCGCGTCTACAGAAGACATCTCCGACCTTTCCGTACTTCTACGGTGCGCGTAGCTTCCTTAAGAATAGGGGTACGGAACGCCAAGGGCGAAGTGGGTTAGCAAACCCTTGATTTAGCATGAGTCCACTGAGGGAGATTTCGCCTGTGTAGTAGCGAATTATATTTGCCCAATACTTTTAAAAGATCGCTCTTAGCCTATTGTTTATCAACCTTGCAGGTCAGTATTCATAGAAGCTGAGAATTTGATCACAAGAATTTTCTAACAGAATGGTGCAATTGGAAACAAAGGATATAGTATTGACAAGAGTAATCGCCAAGGGAAAATGGGGTATAAAGAACTTTCCTTCGGACAAACCTTAGGATATAATCTTGACTCCTTATTATGTTTAGGCGATGCACAGACCTTTCCAATAAGTGTCAGTTCATCGCCAAAACCCGTAGTATAGGCTACAAATAGCAATAGATTTGCTGAAGTATCCACCGATGTAGCGTAGTTTACTACCGTAGGCATCGCTCCTAGCTCAATCAATCCTAAGCCAAGTCAATACAGGCTATTCGCATCAGGAGAGTACACACACAATGAACAACATCTTTTCCAAACTCAGAGACTTTGTGGGTCTAAATGAGCAAGTGGAATATGAGTATTACGAAGAAGAACCAGAAACAGATAATAATTACCAAAATCTGTATCAGCAAGAAAATCCCCAACCAGCAGCACAAGAGAGCACAGCAGCTCAAAATCGACGCTGGCGGGAACCAGTGCCTACAATGGGAGATGATATAGCAGCAGGTTCAAAGCCAATGGGGAATGTGATTGGTATGCCAGGAGCAATTAACGGAATTTCGGAAGTTTTAGTACTCGAACCACGCACCTTTGAAGAAATGCCCCAGGCAATTCAAGCGTTGCGAGAACGCAAGTCAGTAGTATTAAATCTGACAATCATGGACCCAGATCAAGCCCAACGAGCAGTAGATTTTGTTGCAGGTGGTACTTACGCACTAGATGGACATCAAGAGCGCATTGGTGAGAGCATCTTTTTGTTTACGCCAAGCTGTGTCCAAGTTAGCACCCAAGGTGGTGTTCTTCATGAAGTACCACAACCACCAGCCCGTCCCTCTCGTCCTACAGGTTCTTCAAATCAAACCTGGGGCAACGAAACTAACCGGATGGCACAATAACAATTCAAAATTCAAAATTCACGCATTCAAAATTGTTCGCGTAGCGTCTCGTAGAGAAGAGAGTTTCAGTCGGGGTTTAAATCCCCGTCTGAAACTAAATCTACATGTAGACGTTGGCGTTAGCCTCTCCCTTTGAGAGAAAGGGTCTTAAAGCCTTTGATTTACGATAAAGTTAAATTAGTTGTTAGTCCTTTGTCCTTTGTCATTTGTTCTGGGTTTTGATTTCTACAAGCCGCACCCTCATGACTTCTAGTCATAAGTTAGGCGCCCCATAAAGGAAGTGGATTCGTGTTAAAATTAGTATAGCCGCCGTCGGTGCTAGGGAAGCTTTAAACGCCTGTGGAGAACTCATAAGACCTGGATTGCTCCAGGCGGAGATGGTTGAAGCTTTCCATCGCATGACTAGAAGTCACGCGAGGTTGAAAATAGTGACAAATGACAAAGGACGAATGACTAATGACTAATGACTAATGATCAATGACTATAAAATTTGGTTTAATTGGTGGCGGGGTAATGGGAGAAGCGCTCTTATCCCGCCTTATTGCGCGTGGAATTTATCAATCATCAGAAGTCATAGTTAGCGAACCGCTATCTTCACGCTTAGATTTTTTAAAACAGCAATACGATGTTGTTGTGACGACAGATAATAGCCAGGTTTTCACTCAAGCAAAAGAAGTTGTCTTTTTGGCAGTGAAACCACAGGTGTTTAGCGCGATCGCTCAAGAACTAGCAGATATTGATATTATTAATCGAGAACACTTACCCCTGATCATTTCCATCTTGGCGGGTGTACCTTTAAGTCAGCTAGAAGCTGCTTTTGTGCAATTGCCAGTTATTAGAGCAATGCCCAACACCCCAGCAACCGTGGGAGCGGGAATTACCGCGATTTGTTCAGGTGCATACACCAGCCCCAAGCACCACCAAATAGCACAGCAAGTTTTTTCTGCTCTGGGCGAAGTCGTGGAAGTATCAGAAGCGCTGATGGATGCAGTCACAGGGCTATCAGGTAGCGGCCCGGCTTACGTGGCGCTGTTAGTAGAAGCACTTGCTGATGGCGGAGTAGCCGCAGGTTTACCTAGAGCAATTGCCAATCAACTAGCCTTGCAAACCGTACTGGGAACAGCGAAACTGTTGCAGTCAACCAAACTGCACCCAGCAGAACTCAAAGATCGTGTTACCAGTCCCGGCGGTACAACCATTGCGGGGATTGCCAAACTAGAACAGGCAGGATTTCGTTCAGCTTTAATTGAAGCAGTAAAAGCTGCCACAGAGCGATCGCAAGAACTGGGAAAATAATTAAGAGTCCTTTGTGATTTGTCCTTTGTCCTTGGTGAAAAACTAATGACCAATGACCAATGATTAATGACTAATGACGAAGTTGACAAAAGACTCGTTAGTATAGTAAACAATCTGGTTGCAAATGTGATTGAGTGAATTATCCTGCACCGTCTCCAGAACTTGACTTAGGGTCTATATTTCCCTTTGAACTGGATCAGTTTCAAAAAGAAGCGATCGCGTCCCTAAACGCCGGACGCTCCGTAGTCGTATGTGCGCCCACAGGTTCGGGCAAAACATTAGTTGGGGAATACGCCATTTATCGCGCCCTGACGCGAGGAAAACGTGTATTTTACACTACTCCCCTCAAGGCGCTGTCGAATCAAAAATTACGTGACTTTCGAGAAAAATTCGGGTTTGATCAAGTCGGTCTGTTAACTGGAGATGCTTCCATTCACAGGGATGCACCGATTTTGGTGATGACCACCGAAATTTTCCGAAATATGCTCTATGGCACACCCATTGGGCAAGTCGGCATCTCATTAGTAGACGTTGAAGCGGTGATACTTGATGAGTGCCACTACATGAACGATCGCCAGCGCGGTACAGTTTGGGAAGAATCAATCATCTATTGTCCCCGTGAAGTTCAACTGGCAGCCCTTTCAGCAACCGTTGCCAACAGCGATCAACTCACCGACTGGCTAAATCGCGTTCACGGCCCAACTGACCTAATTTACTCCGATTTTCGCCCAGTCCCCTTGGAATTTCACTTTTGCAATCCCAAAGGGTTATTTCCCTTGCTGAATGATAGCAAAACCAAAATTAACCCCCGCCTTCAGAAAAAGAAGGGGAGAGGGGGAGAAAGGGAGAGGGGGAGAAGTGGTAGACCAGAGGCTCCTGGCATCATTTATACCTTGAGCCAGTTAGAGCAACGGGATATGCTACCAGCGATTTACTTTATCTTCAGCCGCCGGGGATGTGATAAAGCGGTGGCGGAAGTCGGTGATTTATGGCTGGTAAATAGTGAAGAGTCCCAAATTTTACGGGAACAGATTGATGACTTTTTAGCCCGCAATCCCGATGCGGGGCGTTCTGGACAAATTGCGCCCCTGTACCGGGGAATTGCTGCCCACCACGCCGGGATTTTGCCCGCCTGGAAAGCACTGGTAGAAGAACTATTTCAGCAAGGGCTGATTAAAGTAGTATTCGCCACTGAGACACTAGCAGCCGGAATTAATATGCCCGCCCGGACAACGGTAATTTCCACCCTTTCCAAGCGGACTGACACTGGACACCGCCTGTTGAATGCTTCCGAATTCCTCCAAATGGCGGGACGAGCAGGCCGTCGGGGGATGGATAAACAAGGTCATGTGGTAACAGTCCAAACTCCCTTTGAAGGAGCCAAAGAAGCGGCGTATTTGGGAACATCCAAGCCAGACCCTCTAGTAAGCCAGTTTACGCCCAGTTATGGCATGGTACTCAATTTGCTGCAAACCCACACCCTAGAGCAAACCAGGGAACTGATAGAGCGCAGTTTTGGGCAGTACATGGCTACCTTGCATTTAAGACCAGAATACGATGAGATGGCTGAACTGCAAACACAATTAGCTCAACTTCATGAGCAAATCGTCGCAGTTGATGAAAATGAACTGGCTGTTTATGAGAAATTGCGGCAACGCCTGAAAGTGGAACGCCAGATATTGAAAACCCTGCAAGAGCAAGCGCTCTCAGACCGCCAAGAAGAATTGGGGATGATGTTGGACTTTGCAGTGTCAGGAACTCTGTTAAGTCTCAAGGGCAAAAATATCACAGTTTCTTCACCTGTAACCGCAGTGTTAGTAGGAAAATCGCCTGGTTCTGGTCAAGCTCCTTACTTGGTATGCTTAGGACATGATAATCGCTGGTATGTAGCAACCACAGGGGATGTAGTCGATTTGTATGCCGAACTCCCACGAGTTGAGGTGCCACCTGATGTACTACCACCGCCAGAGATGCCTTTGAAACCAGGACAGTCGCGCCGTGGCAATGAAGAAACCTTTGCGATCGCTGGGCGTATTCCCGATCCGGTAGAATCTTTGCATCTGGCACCAGAAGTAGCAGAACAACTCAGTCGCCTTACCGCCGTCCAAGAACAATTAGAAGCTCATCCCCTACATGAATCAGGCAATGCTGCAACGCTTTTCAAGCGCCGCGCTCGCTATGTCGAACTAGAAGCCGAACTCGAACAGTTGCAAGGGCAAGTAGAGCAACAGTCACAACGTCATTGGGAAGAGTTTCTGAATTTAATCTCAATTCTGCAACACTTTGGCGGTTTGGATAACTTAGTGCCTACAGTATTAGGGCGAATCGCTGCCGCTATTCGGGGCGAGAATGAATTATGGCTGGGTTTAGTATTCGCTAGTGGTGAATTGGGCAACTTAGATCCGCATCATTTAGCAGCAGCAGCAGCGGCTTTAGTGATGGAAACGCCCCGTCCAGATAGCAAGGTTAACTTTGACCTTAGTAATGAAGTGGCAGAAGCCTTGGCAAAATTGCGGGGAATTCGCCGCCAAATGTTCCAACTACAACGGCGGTATAATGTAGCGCTGCCTATATGGTTGGAATTTGAGTTAATTGCCATAGTGGAACAATGGGCGCTAGGAATGGAGTGGACAGAACTCTGCGAGAACACCACCTTGGATGAAGGCGATGTGGTGAGAATTTTACGCCGGACGTTGGATTTATTATCACAGATACCCCACGTTCCCCATTTACCAGACTCTTTCCAACGCAATGCCCATCGGGCGATGCAGTTGATTGATAGATTCCCTGTAAATGAAGTGGTTGAATAAACCTGAGCGGGGCAAACCTGAGTGATACAGCTAATTGCCCGTTGATGCCAAATTCAAACAAATTAAAAACGCTTAAAAGTAGTAGTCTGTCACCATTAATTTTGAGGGGTTTGGAGTAGTACTACAAACCCCCCCAACAATGAATTTAGATTTGACCAAA
Organism: Nostoc sp. NOS(2021); assembly: GCF_017115025.1. Lineage (GTDB taxonomy): Bacteria > Cyanobacteriota > Cyanobacteriia > Cyanobacteriales > Nostocaceae > Nostoc. The sequence continues at coordinate 55,471 of NZ_JABXKM010000114.1, forward strand.
TAATAGTAGTGGTACGTAGTTAAAAATGCTTTTTTGGTTTCGTATATCTTCGTATACGTGATTAATCACGTGTATCTAACAGAAGTTATAGTCGCTATCAGCCCTCTTCAATCTTAGTACACCAAGTTTCCAGTACCGCGCAACTGACGCAAAGAATTTATACACAATGGACAGTCACATTTAAATAACTTAATTGCAGCATCGCTTTCCTCGTCAGTAAAATTCAACATGGCAATATTCTGATCTGATACTGATGTGACAATGGTTGAGGAACGCGCAGATGAGGTATACGGTTGCTTTCTCTCTGAATCTCGAATGCACACAAAATCTGTTCCACCATGTGGGTTAGTGATACAGGTACGACCGTCTTGTGTGTGCATTAATCGCTGAGTAATACTACTACTAGCATGGGCAGGATGAAATACTGCCAGCGTAGACATCAGGGACACAAAAATTGAGGAAGTGGAAAGCAAATTCAGGATAATTCTTTTGTTCATAAATTCCTTGAGAAAATTGTCTACTAGTTTAGGGTATTCGATTCACTTTCAAACTTCAAGTGAATTATCTCTAAGAATAGTTAGGTTGACACTTGTTACCCAAAAAAGTTCCATATCTTGATCGCAAGTTAGATGGGTATAAATAAACATAATACCCAGAAGCGTGACTTTTCGCCATTCGCCAGAAGTCGCGCTTCTATATCCTGAGTGTCTGATGTTTAATTAAGTTGATCTACTTACCTAGTTAAAGTCTGCGTAGACGCGTGGCGGTAGCGAGTCAGACTTCGCTCCGTTAAAATTACCTGTTGAAGCTTTTGCATCCCCTGATTATAGTATTCTGACGGTTGATCGGTATTTGTGGCGGCTATGGATAAACATTCTAGCTAGGATTCGGAAACAGCCAGCTTGAAATAGTTTGCAATAACAGCCAAACATTTAAACTGCCGATAACAATCGCTACTAACCACGATAAAATCTGCAACCACCAAGGATTGACAAATTCACCCATTAAGCGTTTATTACTTGTAAACATCACCAACGGCACTACGGCAAATGATAGCTGTAAACTCAAAATAACTTGGCTGAAAATTAGTAAGCCGCCTGTACTCTTTTCTCCCAAAAGCATAATTGAAATTAATGCTGGGATAATCGCAATTAATCTAGTTAATAACCTACGTAACCAAGGTTTCAGACGCAGATTCAAAAAGCCTTCCATGACAATTTGCCCTGCTAAAGTGGCGGTAAGGGTCGAACTTTGTCCAGAAGCAAGTAATGCTACGCAAAAAATTGCGCTAGCGGCATTCACACCCAATAAGGGAGAGAGCAATTTATAAGCATCTTGAATTTCTGCAACATTCTGATAACCAGAAAAATGAAAAGTGGCAGCAGCAATAATCAAAATTGCTGAGTTGATAAACAAGGCGAAACATAAAGCAACTGTAGAATCGATTGTGCTAAACTTAATAGCCTCCCATTTCTTTTGGGATGTTGATTCCCAATCCCGCGTCTGCACGATTGATGAGTGCAGATACAAGTTGTGTGGCATCACCGTTGCCCCCAAAATGCCAATAGCAATGTAGAGCATTTCTGGGTTCTGGACAATTTCTATTTTGGGAACATATCCTAATAAAACTCCGCCCAAATTAGGACGCGAAAAGATGATTTCTGCTGCAAAGCAGATGCCTACAGTTGCTACCAACAAGATTACCAAAGCTTCTGTATAGCGAAAGCCTTTGTTTTGTAGCAGTAACAATACAAATACATCTAGGGCTGTTATACACACGCCCAAACTCAGGGGAATGCCAAAAAGCAGTTGCAGCGCGATCGCACTTCCCAAAACTTCCGCTAAGTCACAAGCGGCGATCGCTATCTCACAAAGTATCCATAACCCGAAGTTGATACGCAGACTGAAGTGATCTCGACAAGCCTGCGCTAAATCTCGCCCCGTTGCTACTCCCAAACGCACACACAGCGATTGCATTAAAATCGCCATCAAGTTGGAAAGCATAATCACCGTTAGCAACGCATAACCAAATTTAGCCCCGCCAGCTAAGTCAGTCGCCCAGTTACCAGGGTCCATATACCCTACAGATACGAGATATCCTGGCCCTCCATAAGCCAGCATCTTGCGCCAGATGCTTTTAGTGTTAGGAATTTTAATGCTGCGGTGAACTTCAGGTAGGCTGGGCTTCCTGTCTGGGTTTTCTGGAATGGGCATTTGTTTACACTCTCAATTTTTCATAATTCTGTCATAATTTCTGAAAAAACTGACAAGAATAGCTACCTTGAGAAGGTTACAAATATTCAGATCCACTAAATATTAGTAGAAAGATTCAACAATAAACCTAAATTTTGTATTGATATAGATTCTCGTTCTTAAATTATCAACTTGTAAAAACTTCTTTTTTTCATTACATTTGAGAACAGGCTCATATATCAAATAACTGACTAGCCTCAATAGAAAAAATGAAGCAAAAAGTACATTCAGAATCTTCAGGTTGTTCCAACTGTGGACATGACGAACACGAGAATCATAACCATGATCATACTCATGATGAGAATCATAACCATGACCACAATCACGATCACGGTGGAGAATTCAATCTGAAAAATGAGGTTTTGCCTTTGGTAGTGATTTTAAGTTTATATGCGCCTGGTGTAATTTTTGAAAATCAATTACATAATACATTCTATTCAATAGGTGAATATCTGCTTTTCATCCCTGCCTATTTATTAAGTGGATGGAGTGTTTTAAAAACTGCTGGGCGCAATCTACTCAGAGGTAGAGTATTTGATGAAACATTTTTGATGACAGTAGCGACACTAGGGGCGATCGCAATTCATAAATTACCCGAAGCTGTCGGAGTCATGTTATTTTATAAAATTGGGGAATTGTTCCAGGATGTTGCCGTTAGTCGTTCCCGTAGTTCCATCAAAGCATTATTGGAAGTTCGCCCAGACTATGCCAATATCCAAATAGATGGAGAACTCAAGAAAGTATCGCCAGAAACAGTAAAGATTGGGGATATTATCGTTGTTAAACCCGGAGAAAAGATTCCCTTAGATGGCGAAATTATAGATGGTAATTCGCAAGTTGATACATCTGCATTAACTGGAGAATCTGTACCGCGAACTGTGAGGCTGGGAGAGACAGTTTTGGCTGGGATGATTAATAAAATGGGTGTGATCAGTATTAAAGTAACAAAACTCTTTGATGAATCTTCCATTGCTAAGATTTTAGACTTGGTACAAAATGCCAAAAGTAAAAAAGCAGAAACAGAAAAATTTATTACTAAATTTGCCCGATATTACACACCAATCGTAGTTTTTACATCTCTAGCAGTTGCACTATTACCTCCTTTATTCCTTTCGGGTGCAACTTCTTCAGAATGGGTTTATCGTGCCCTAATTTTACTAGTTATCTCCTGTCCGTGTGGACTCGTTATCAGTATTCCATTAGGTTACTTTGGAGGTATTGGAGGTGCAGCCAAACGTGGTATTTTGGTTAAAGGATCTACTTTTTTAGATACTTTAAATGCAGTTAATACAGTTGTTTTTGATAAAACTGGAACGTTAACTAAAGGAGTATTCAAAGTAGCAAAAATAGTACCATTAAATGGCTGGAATGAACAAGAATTGCTGCAATTAGCGGCTAAAGTAGAATCGCACTCAAATCATCCCATCGCTCAATCTATCCGCAAGGCTTATGGTGGAAAAATCGATGAATTTGAGGTGAGAGATTATCAAGAGATAGCAGGTTATGGAATTAGAGCCAAGGTTGAAAATAGGGTAGTGATAGCGGGAAGCGATCGCCTATTACATCGAGAGAAGATTGCTCACGATAATTGCCAGTTAGAAGGAACAGTTATTCATCTAGCAGTGGATGATATTTACGCGGGATATATTGTCATTGCTGATGAACTCAAAGAAGATGCAAGACTTGCTATTCAAGCACTCAAGCGAATGGGTGTAGAGAGAACAGTAATGTTGACAGGAGATAATCAAGCGATCGCCTCCCGAATTGCTCAACAGCTTGGCATAGATGCTTACGAAGCAGAGTTATTACCTGAAGAAAAAGTTAATGCCATTGAGAAGTTACTCAGCACCGCTGGCAAGTATGGTAAAGTTGCCTTTGTTGGGGATGGCATTAATGATGCGCCAGTGATTGCTAGAGCAGATATTGGTATGGCAATGGGTGGGTTAGGCTCAGACGCGGCGATAGAAACTGCCGATATTGTGATCATGACAGATGCACCATTAAAAGTGGCAGAAGCAATCCAAATCGCCAGAAAAACAAGGCAAATTGTTTGGCAAAATATTGGGTTTGCTTTAGCAATTAAAGGTGTATTTATTGGATTGGGTATTTTAGGTATAGCAACAATGTGGGAAGCTGTTTTTGCTGATGTTGGAGTAGCAATGCTGGCAATTTTAAACGCAACTAGAGCGATGAAATAAAATTTTTGTCAAATCGGGAATCTTTAATTGGGAATTTGTAGTAATTAAACTATGAGTACTTCTCACTCATATTCTGCTACCCAATAATAGAACCTATGAATTCATCAATCAAAGGCATTGCTACAGCTACTTTAGCTTTACTGCTAAACTATTCGGCAAACCCAGCCTTTGCACTACCCCAGAAAATAAATCATCCAATTACTGTTGCTAAATCGCAACCATTAACAGACACCTTGATTGTTCCTGGGGAACGAGTGGGGCCGATAACACGCATAACCACCAAGCAAGATTTAGTAAAGCTGTTTGGTGCATCCCATCTCGTTGATAAAACTATCTCTGGTGCTGAAGGAATGGGTAGTTTTGCAGCTACTCAGGTAAATCTAAATCAGGAGCGATCGCTCTTGGTAGTCTGGAGTGATAATACTCGTACCAAACCTCTAGATGTGCGTAACCTGGGTTCAGCTTGGAAAACCCGCGAAGGTATTGGAGTGGGAACACCCTTAAACGAGTTACGTAAGAAATTAGGTGATTTTAAACTTTATGGATTGGCGTGGGATTACGGCGGCACGATTTTGTTGGATGGTAGTAAATTATCCCGTTATCAAGGCAAACTCATTTTACGAGTAGACACTGCTGCAAATGCTTCTGAAAAGTTTCCCAATGACTACCAATCAGTGTCTGGGGATGCTACTTTTTCCTCCAGCAATCCCCACTGGAAACCTTTGGGAATCAGGCTAGCAGAAATAATCGTTGTACTCAACGCAAGTCAGTAGTGGTATGCTAAACATCTAGTTTGCTTGCTAGGGCGTAGAGGAACTATGGAGACAACATTCTTATACTAAGTCTAGAACTGGTAAATTACTGACAGAAGAAATTACATAAGTGGCATCTCGTGTCACAATCATGTTTCAGCTATTGAAACCAAACACAGTAAACCAGATTGCTAGATCGATAATCTGGCTAATCATCTTGAGTAAAGATTATTGACTCAAAAAGTAACTAGATGTCCTCTGAGCAGCATCTACAGCACAAACGTCATGCACTACAGGAACATTATGACCTGCTAGCCGAGAAGTTAAAAAGGTTGCATCGTGATTATGCGATCGTAGCAGATACTCTCATTCGCTTCCAATTAGAAAAGCAAATTGAACAAACTGAAGCTGAACTAAACGAATTGGATCAGCAGCTTGGTGATCTGGAACGAGCTTTATCTAGTGGAAGAGTGTATCGTGCTTTGTTGAAATTGGGCTATCGAGAGCAGACGCGAGCATTTCGGAAATTTATTGAGACTCATTCAGTAGCAGCCTTTCTAATCCACGGTTCACTTTACTATGGTCAACGCTGGTTGTTGAATCGGTTGGTGGTACAAAATGTCCCCAATATCATGACGGGAAAGGTTGTGCGAATTGAACTCAGTCGCATTGCTCGGAGGAGTGACAGTGCTGCTTTGTGGCGTGAACTTGGTGGTAGAGTTGGTCTAGGTAGGCAAAGCTCAATTCCTGAAATTGCCGAACGAGTTTATCAATGGTGGCGAACTCAGAATGTTCTGTTAATTTTATATGATGTCGATTGTCTTTCGGAAACTCTTTTAGACGATCTGATCCGAGATTTCTGGTTATTATTAGCGACTAAAGTTAAGACGGCTAGCCCGCAAGCGAGTCAATTCAAATTATTAATGTTCCTGGTAGATTATGATGGCTGCGTAGGTAGTTGGAATATTCCTTTTGTAGAACGGCTCGACCCTACTTGGAAGCCAGATAATCCTGTGAAACTACCTGAGATTAACCAATTTTCTGACGATGAACTAACTAACTGGCTAGAGTATGCAGCAGACGAACTGCCGACTAAACTGATAGATCAGTTAGATGAAACAGTACAAACAATACTGAAAAACAGTGATAATGGCATTCCAGAACCCGCATTGGGCGAAATTTGTCACCTGTCTGGCTGTAATTGGTATGACGAAGAGGAAAAATGGTTAAGGCTGTAGGTGGAAAACTCTTGGAATATGCAGGTAAAGTGCAGCCCCAGCTAGGAGAAAGGGGGGCGAACGGACAACTATTGTATCCCTATTTACCTAATCCTGAACTGGTAGAAGCAGTCAACTTGGCGATTTTCTTGGAACGACCGTTATTGCTCAAAGGAGAACCAGGATGCGGCAAGACTTTACTTGCAAGTGCAGTTAGCTACGAGCTAGGTTTGAACTTGGAAGCTTGGTATGTCAAATCCACTAGTCGGGCAAGGGATGGTTTGTATAACTACGATGCTATTGGACGTTTGCGGGATGCCCAGCTAGCTGCTTCCGATCGCCTGACAGCAGAACAAATCCAGCGAATTGATGACCCAACTACCTATATACGCTGGGGGCCTCTGGGACGGGCATTTCAGCAAGAAAACCGCACTGTCGTACTGATTGATGAAATTGATAAAGCTGACATTGACTTTCCCAACGACCTGCTGCTGGAATTAGATGAGCGACGGTTTATTGTCGAGGAGACAGGTCAGGAGATTGAAGCCAAAGCAGCACCGATTGTTTTAATCACCAGCAATGATGAGAAAGATTTGCCAGATGCTTTTTTGCGTCGGTGCTTGTTTCACTATGTTGAATTTCCTAGTCGTGAAAGACTCATCCAAATTATGAATGCTTTGTTTGGGAAAGCATCAGAGGTTTTGATAAACCAAGCTGTAGAGCGTTTTTGGGAGCTGCGGGAAGAAATGAAAAAAAACCAAAGTGGGGCAAGCAAGAAAATCAGCACTAGTGAATTGATTGACTGGTTCAAGGCTTTGCGTCGCTACCCCGAAGATGAGGCTTTGGCAAAACTGAATGGGAAGTTACCTTACCCTGGTGTGTTGTTAAAGAGTTGGGAAGATCACATCCAATATCTAAAGTTGAAAAGTAATGGATGATTTACCCCTACTGGAATTGTTTACTCGACTGCGGCAGGCAGGATTACCTCTAGGCGTGGATGATTACCAGTCGATGTTGCAGGCTTTGCAAGCTGGTTATGGTCTTCCAGATAGAGCTGCTTTAGCTCGATTGTGTCGGTTACTTTGGGTTAAATCAGTTGAAGAAAAATATATATTTGATTATCACTTTGAACAGTTAATTGGTAGTGAGACTGTTCCCCAAACCCAAGCTTCAAATGTAAACCAAAGTCAAGCTACTCAACTTGTTAGGTTTGCAACTTTAGTGGCAGTGTTGGTTTTAGGTGTAGGGTTATCACTATGGGTTACACACCCAAAAAATCAAGTGAGTGTACCTTCCCCTACGATATCTTTGCCAACATCAGTGCCAGTGCCAAAGGAATTACCCTCACCAGTTGCACCGACCCCGACTGCACAAATTACTCAAAATAAAAGTCAAATAAATTTGCCAGTTTGGTTGATTTTCTTGCTAATTTTGGCAGTAAGTTCAGGGTGTTTGTGGTTGCTAAGGTTGTTGATGAAGCGTCGCGATCAAAATAATCACTTACAGACAGAACCATCTAAGCCCATATCTACTGCTACGCTAGCTTCAGAATCGTTTCGTAATATTGAAGATGAAATACAAGTTGCCCAAGCGATACGTCAGGTGACTAGTGAAGGGGAGATGTTGGGCGATCGCTTTCTCTTGTCTACGGACTATTTGCCCGTAACTCAAAGGCAAATGAAGCAGATGTGGCGACATCTGCGGTGTTTGACTAAAGAGGGAATCGCTACAGAATTGGATATTGAGGCGACAGTTAACCAGATTGGACGCTACGGAATGATGCTGGAGCCTGTGTTGTCACCAGCTCGGGTGAATCGGACAGAACTGTTGTTGCTGATCGACCAAGACGGATCAATGGTTCCTTTTCATTCTCTGTCAGTTCGTTTGGGTCACACAGCCTCGCGGGGTGGGCAATTAGGTGCAGCTGGTATCTACTATTTTCATAATTGTCCAGTTGGGTATCTCTACTATGACCCAGTGCATCAACAAGCAGAGCCAATTGAAAATGTTTTAGTTCGCCTGCGTCAGAATAGAGTAGTAGCACTCATATTCAGTGATGCTGGCGCTGCTCGTGGTGGTCTGAATTCAGAGAGGATAGAGTTGACAAAGGTATTTCTCAAACAGTTAAAACAACACGTTCGTTATGTTGCATGGTTGAATCCCATACCGAAAAAGCGTTGGCTGAGTACAACTGCTGGAGAAATTGCTGGATTGGTTCCCATGTTTGAGGCAACCCGTGAGGGATTAGATAGTGCTATTAATGCTCTACGAGGTCGTCATCAGCAGTTTGCAGAACCTTTAAAAGGTGTAAAATGACTCGCACAGTAGCATCCTCAAATGAAGCTAAATATAGAATTGCAAAACGGCGCATTGAGTCATTTAGTAAACGCTTTGGCGAAGCGCATTTTTATTTAGCTTGCCATGCTGCTTTCCCATTAGCATTAACTCCTGATTTGCTATATCGCTTGTGGGCAAATTTCCAGCAAGATATTAACAGTAATCTACTGAATATTCCCTGGATTGCTGTCGCAGACCTGCTGCTGTCTAATCTTTGTAATGAAGTGGGTTACGAACTCTACGAGATCGATTGGGCAATCCGCAATGAACTTTTGAACCAACTGAAGAATAATCCGTGCTTTGGTCAGCAAAGAATTTTAGAACTCTCAAACTTTCTTCTTGCTTATATACAAGAACAGCTTAATAACTCCAATCCTGACACTCGTGACTTTGCCCAAGCTCAAAAGTGGACAGCTTTAGCTTATGCTCAACCTCATGAAGCAGCCCGTGAAATTGCTTCTAACTTGGCAAGCTTGAATATTGAAGATGGGTCAGAATGGATACGCCTTACTTCGCTAGTACAAACACTTGCAGACCCCCTGGTAGACTATGAACCTCTGCTAGTATACGTTAGTGGGATGAAAAGCTTCACCAGAGGTAATGTGACCGAGGCTAAAAATCTCCTCAGTCAAATTATGGACTCCAAAGACAAAATTCAGGTTGCTGGAGTCAATTTATTAATTCCAAACCAACTTAAACCCAAACCCTTACCTAAAGTTTCTCTTACAACAAAAAGGTATCGTTGGTTCATTGGGGTTAGTGTAACAGTAGTTGTTGTGGCAATCGGAGCCTTGATATCGCAACAGCTTAATCCAACTGGGGTTCAGCAGTTATGGAATAGTTTGTTTAATCAAGAACAAAAAGTTTCAAAAGATAATCCAACTGGGGTTCAGCAGTTATGGAATAGTTTGTTTAATCAAGAACAAAAAGTTTCAAAAGATAATCCAACTGGGGTTCAGCAGTTATGGAATAGTTTGTTTAATCAAGAACAAAAAGTTTCAAAAGAAAATATTTTATGGATACAAAGTAATATTCTTAAAGGTCATACTAATAGAGTTAACAGTGTAAGTTTTAGTCCTGATGGCCAAAAAATTGCCTCAGCCAGTCAGGATGGAACAGTTAGTCTCTGGAACCTTCAAGGTAAATTAATCATTATGTTTAAGGGGAATACTGGTGCAGTCAACAGTGTAAGTTTTAGTCCTGATGGCCAAAAAATTGCCTCAGCCAGTCAGGATG
>NZ_JABXKM010000114.1:65473-87368 GCF_017115025.1 Nostoc sp. NOS(2021)
AACAGTGTAAGTTTTAGTCCTGATGGCCAAAAAATTGCCTCAGCCAGTCAGGATGGAACAGTTAGTCTCTGGAACCTTCAAGGTAAATTAATCAGTAGGTTAAGGGGGAATACTGGTGCAGTCAACAATGTAAGTTTTAGTCCTGATGGCAAAATTATCGCCTCAGCTGGTCAGGACAACAGGGTTAGACTCTGGAGCCTTCAAGGTCAATTAATCAGTATCATTATGTTTAAGGGGAATACTGGTGCAGTCAACAGTGTAAGTTTTAGTCCTGATGGCCAAACTATCGCCTCAAGCGGTGATGATAATACTATTAAAATTTGGAGTCTTGATGGTAAAGAACTGCAAACTCTAAATCTGCAAAATACTGTGTTATCCATAGCATTTAGCCCTGATGCTCAAACACTAGCCAGTGCTAGCGGAAATGACGTAATTCTTTGGCATAGGGCAACAGTTGATAATCTCATAGCTGCTCTGAAAAACCCTAGTGTAGATGTTCGCCGAACTGCTGCCTCAGCTTTAGGGAACTTAGGTTCACAAGCAAAGAGTGCTGTCCCTGCCCTGACTGAAGCACTGAAAGATTCAGATCCAGGAGTTCGTCAGAATGCTGACTCTGCTTTAAAGCGTATCAGTGGTTTATCAAAATAGACCAGTTCGCTCAAAGGGGATATGATCGCAAATCCCCACAAGTCTATAGAGTATAAAAGGCGATCGCATCCACCAGATCCCAAAGCATCATGCAAACCCAATGCTACGATGCAATCATGAGTTAATAAAACTTTTATGAGCTTAGTTATTCCAGACGAACTTCTCAAAATCAGTGGTCTTTCAGAAGAGGAATTATGGCAGGAAATCGTAATTTTGCTTTTTCAGCAAGATAAAATTAGCATCGGCAAAGCGAGCAAATTAGTTGGAATGAATCAACTAAAATTTCAAAAAATTCTAGCTAAACGCGGTATTTGCATACACTATGATGTGGCTGAATTTGAGGAAGACCTCCAGCACTTGCGTGAAAAAGGCTGGCTATGATTGTAGTCAGTGACACGTCACCATTGAGTAGTTTAGCCATAGTTGGATATATATCTCTTTTGCCAGAGATATACAATACAGTAATAATTCCTGAAGCAGTTGCTAATGAATTAGCAAACACAAGTGATGAAGATGAACGAGTAACAGCCGTACTTTCTTTGGATTGGATTGAAATTCGACAAGCTACTGATCAAGAAGTAGTTACAAGGCTTCAAAATGAACAAAGACTTGATTTAGGTGAATCGGAAGCAATAGCCCTGGCGCTCGAACTCAATGCAGACGAGTTACTTATTGACGAACGGCTTGGTAGAAGAGAAGCCACTAAATTAGGAGTCCCAATAACCGGATTATTAGGGATTCTCTTGGTAGCCAAACATAGAGGTTTAATTCCTATCGTCAAACCAGTGATAGATGATTTAATGACTGAAGCGGGTTTTCGAGTCAGCATTCAGCTTTATACTGAGATTTTGAATGCAGCAGGAGAATATTAGTAGCATAAAAATTTCACGTTTACACACTACTCACAAGTATATAGAGTATAAAAGGCGATCGCATTCTTCACCCACCGTATGACAAACCAAACTTTTACCAACGGTTATGCATTACTCATTGGCGTAGGTGCTGATTTACCGGTCACTGTCAAAGATGCAACGGCTATACGAGATATACTGATTGATAGCGATCGCGCCGCCTATTCACCAGAACAAGTCACGCTGCTAACCGAAACCTCTGCAACTCGGCAAAACATCCTCGCAGCTTTTGACCAAATCATCGCCCAGGTAAATCAAAATCCTGATGCGACTGTCATCATTTACTATTCTGGTCACGGTGGACGCATCCAGCGCACCAATGAATACTTCCTTGTACCATTTGGCTATGACCCCAGTCAACGCGCAGACACAGCTATCTCAGGTGTAGAATTTACCCAAAAGATTGAAGCAATTACAGCGCGTAAACTCGTAGTTTTATTAGATTGCTGTCATGCTGGTGGCGTTCCAGCTTTGAAAGAACCAGGAGAAACATTTGTTAAATCACCCTTACCCCCTGAACTGTTAAATGTATTAGGAACGGGAAGCGGTCGGGTTGTGGTTGCTTCTTCGCGAGAAGACGAATATTCTTACACGGGTCAACCCTACAGTGCTTTCACAGATTGCTTGGTGGAAGCCTTGCAAGGTAAAGCAGCAGTGAATAAGGATGGCTATGCACGTATTCTTGATGTTTTAGTTTACTTGTTTGACCAAGTGCCAAAAAGAGCATCAGGGCCGCAGCACCCCTTTGTAAATAAAGTGCTGGATTTGGGCGATAATTTTCCCCTTTGTTATTACGCTGGTGGGAGTAAATTCTTACCTGGTGAAGCAGCAACCATTGAAACTAGTCCAATTTCTATTAGCTTAACTCCTGGACAACGACGGCGATCGCAACAAAAACTAGATGCACTTCAGGCAGAATTTGACATCCGTAGCGAGAAGTTTAAGCAGATGAAGAAAGCTGTAGCAATTGAGGCTGGTACGGCAGTCAAGTTTCAATTAGAACAGCAACTTCTTGATGAAGAGACAAAACTGGCACATCTTAGCGATGAACTGGATAAAATTGAGTATGTATTGCAATCATGAAACTTATGTAAATATACAGTTATTTAGCAGATGGAAATCAGGATTTCTTCATCCAGACAACCAGGAAAACAGAGATATCCAGTTAATTGGTATTTGTTTATACTATTTCAATTTTTTGTAGTCGTTATACTCATGACTTAGGTTCTACCTGGGAATTAGGAAGTGGCTTTGCCACTTCTTTTTATTGATCTGGTAGCCCAGTAAAAAATAAATTAAAAGTTAAAAGTAATTTCGGTAAACTTTTAACTTTTATTTAGTTATTACAGCAAATTGCAACTAAATGAACTAAAATGCTTCATTCTGAAAACCAGATATAAAGCTTTTTTTACTCCTGACTCCTGAATTCTGAATCATGATGTTAGTCATTACTCATTGTATCTTGCCATCTCTCACGCTTGGGCTTGCTTTCCACATCGCGCGATCGCGCTTCTTGCCAAGTCCCCCACATTAGGGATTGCTGTTTTTCAACATGGTTAATAAACTGCATGATTGACTGATCCACTTTGATGGGAGTTTTCAAATCAAACTGAATTGTTTGGACAATCTTGATGTCACCCATGAGAAAATACTTACCTGCAATCTTGGTCAGCCATAGCACGACTCGATTGCATAACCAACCAAAAATTCCTTTACGTTTCTTAGTGATCAACAAGATTTGACCTTCAGCTTTTCCCCCTTCGTGAAGGCGAACTGCAAACATCGTGTGGACATGGAAGAAATCGGGGCCAAGTGTCACAATCCCAATGCTACCGTACCAATAGCAAATACTGTAAGTTATGGCATTTTTGTAGAAAAGACGGATGAGCTTAATGAAAAAGGAATTGTCTTTGATGGGTGTAGTGTTACTGAAGATAATCGCATTTTCGTTCAGTTCCTGTCTTTCAAAAATAATTTCTACTGGCAGGTTGTGAACTGTATTGAGGTGTTGAGCATCAATCGCATTAATCATCATCACATTGGGGTGACAGTTCATCACGAAATGAGAATGGATGGCGACATCACACTCTTTTTGTTCCAACTCTGGAACAAAAGGTAGAGGTTGTTGTGGTATTTCTCCAGTCCAAACCCAAATCATCCCGTACTTTTCAGCAGTGGGCCAAGTTTGTAACTTTAGCGAAAGCGGCGCATCTAAACATGGGATATCAATACACATCCCTTCAGCATCAAACTTCCAGTGGTGGAAAAAACAACGTAGTGCATTACCCTCAACTTTGCCTTCAGCAAGGTGAGCGCCCATATGTGGACAGTAGGCATCAAAGGTAACTATTCTTCTGTCTTTACCACGGTAAATCACTAATTCTCTACCCAAAATCGTGACAGGTTTTACTTCACCCACCCGCAGATTTTGAGAGGGTATTATCCAATACCATCCCTCAATAAAACGCTCTGGATTATTAAAATTTTTAGGTTTACGGGTTGAGCTAAAAGTCTGCGAGTTGAGATTCATTTTTATGGTTTCACTTAAAGTGAAGCAGTTGATCTACAAGTAACATGGAAACTTCAAAAAAACAGTTACTTTCAGTACCATGACAAACAGTTACTCAATCAATGGATAAAATTCAGAAGGTAAAATATTGAACAATTATTATTAACAATGTAAAAATTATGTCAATCAAATATCAGCTTAATTTTTAAAATATCTATTCAGAATAGATATTTTAAAAATTAAAACTTAGTAAAATTTATAATTAGATAAAAATTTCAACTACTAATGCCAATATTTTGCTAAACTCTCAAACGACTTAATAATTAGTAAAATATGTAATAATAATTACAAGAGTTGAGAATATCTACCGTGTTAACTCAAGATAAAAAACTGCTTTTAATTGGTCAGGTAACAGATTTAAGCGGAATTCCCATCAGGACAATTCGTTATTACGAGAGTTTAGGCTTAATCAAATCATCAAGACGAACAGAGGGAGGCTTTCGCCAGTTTTCATTGGATGTGCTAACTCGTCTAGCATTCATTAAAAGGGCGCAAAATCTTGGTCTTAGCCTAGAAGAGATTGGAAATATTCTTCAGGTTTATGACCAAGGACAAGCTCCCTGTGGTGAAATCAAAGAAAAGCTCGAAGATAAGGTCTTGCAGATTGATTGCCAAATTGATCAATTGTTAACCTTACGTTCTGAAATAGAGGGATTACTTTCAGGCTGGAAGAATATCGGCGGCCACCATGAGGATACAATTTGTCCGATTATTCAAAATAAGAGGATGTTTTAAAAGTGGTTTGCTGTGATTTTAGGCACTTATTGATTCCCCCTAACCCCCCTTAAAAAGGGGGGAACCGGAATCAAAGTCCCCCTTTTAAAAGGGGATTTAGGATTGCTATAGAACGTTTTAATACCTACAATAGAACTTTTAAAACATCCTCTAATAAAAGTCAAGGGTTTTTAACCCACGGAGGTGGGTAAAGTCTCGTGTAGCCGCGACTTCCAGTCGCCAGGATACATAAAAATTAGCTTTTCAAACATCCTCTAAGACTTACAGTAGGAGTCAGGAGTAAAATAGGCTTTATATCTGACTTTATTTAGGACTCAGGACTTTTATAAAGAAGAAACCACCACAACTCTAGTCCAATTAAGGCGAAACCTGCGATCGCAACACCAACTTTCAAGCCTAAAGGTTGCTCAATACGATGAAATTGGCTAGTTTGCTCTGACGAGTGGGCTGGCATTTCTGCTAATGTCACGCCTGATGTTCCAGTGAGCAGCACTAAAGCTGTAAGGCTTCCCCAAAGCATTTTTTTACTGAACATTTGCTAAATTAACCTGCAATTATGAGATAGCTTTTGGTTGAAAGTTACGCAATCTTAGAGCGTTGCTAACAACAGAAAGCGAAGAAAGAGCCATCGCAGCCCCGGCGATAATTGGATTGAGTAACCAACCAAAGATGGGGAACAGAATTCCTGCCGCAATCGGAATACCAATGACGTTGTAAATAAAGGCAAAGAAGAGATTTTGCTTTATATTGTTGATGGTGGCGCGACTAAGTTGAATAGCCGTAACAATTCCTTGTAAATCTCCAGAAATTAGGGTGATATCGCTAGCTGCGATCGCTACATCTGTTCCCGTACCAATGGCAATTCCCACATCAGCTTGGGCTAGGGCTGGCGCATCATTTATGCCATCACCTACCATTGCGACAATTTTAGATTTTGGATTTTGGATCTTGGATTTGAGAAATCTCTCTATCTCCCCTTGCAAAGATTGGATAATCGCCGCCTTCTGATCTGGACGCACTTCGGCAAAGATTCGCTGGATGCCAACTTGTAGAGCGATCGCATCAGCAGTTTTACGATTATCTCCAGTAAGCATTACTACTTCTAAACCTAACTTCTGTAAAGCTTTCACCACTGCTGCTGACGAAGGTTTGAGGGCATCGGCAATACCCATTATTCCTTGTAGTTCGCCATCTACAGCAATCAAAATGACTGTTTTACCAGCCGCTTCCCACGCATCTTTATACTGCTGGAGACTCATGGTGTTAATTCCAAGTTCTGTTAACCAGCGTTGTGTACCAATTTGCACAAGCTGATTTGAAACAACTGCTTGCACACCACTACCTGCATTAGCCTGAAAGTTTTTTACCTCTATTAAACTCGCCTCTTGAGACTGGGCGTATTTTACAACCGCTTCAGCTAAAGGATGCTCAGAATTGCGTTCCACAGTTGCTGCTAACTGTAAAAGCTTGATTTCATTACCATTAGCTGTGCCGTTGACAGTTACAAAGTCTGTAACTGTCGGTTTCCCCTCAGTCAAAGTGCCGGTTTTATCTAAAACGATGGTTTGAATTTTATGTGCTAGTTCTAAGCTGTCTGCACCTTTAATCAAGATGCCATTTTCTGCACCTTTGCCCGTTCCTACCATTACAGATGTGGGGGTAGCTAAACCCAAAGCACAAGGACAAGCAATAATCAGTACACCCACCGTTGTTATTGTTGCTAAGGTGAGGTTGCCCGTGAAATTAAACCAAATAACAAAAGTGGCGATCGCGATCGCAATCACAGCTGGTACAAACCATCCTGTCACCTGATCTGCCAAGCGCTGAATTGGTGCTTTAGAACCTTGGGCTTGTTGCACTAGTTTGACAATTTGAGCCAAAAATGTATCATTTCCGACTCGTGTCACCCGAAACTGAAATGCACCCGCACCGTTAATCGTCGCCCCAATTACCTCATCTCCTGGCTGCTTCTTGACTGGCAAACTTTCACCCGTCACCATCGCTTCATCTACTGTCGAAGCGCCTGCAATCACTTCGCCATCTACTGGAATCTTTTCACCAGGACGCACCAAAATCACATCGTTGATTCTGACTTCGGCGATGGGAAGATCAATTTCCCTACCATCACGAACAACTCTGGCATCTCTAGCTTGCAGTCCAATGAGTTTGCGGATGGCTTCAGAAGTTTGCCCCCTAGCGCGATTTTCCAACAACCGCCCCAACAAAATTAAGGTAATCACAAAGGCGGCAACTTCGTAATAAACATGAGGTATCAAGCCCTGAGCAATAAAAAAGTTCGGGAAAACGGTGACAAATAAAGAATATAGATACGCTGCACTTATGCCCAAAGCAATCAGCGTGTCCATCGTCGCCGTATGGCGCTTGAGGGTTTTCCAGCCATTCCGGTAAAAAGATCCACCACACCAGAACACGACGGGTGTTGTCAGCACTAACTGTACCCAAGGATTCTGAAGAAAACTTGGAATCAAGGGCAAGTTCAGCCCAGTCATCATGGGCAACGATCCCAAAAATAGGAAAATGCTGATTACACCTCCCATCACTACCTTGAGGGAGAGTTTGCGTTGTAATGCTTGCCTACTCGCTTTCTCCGCATCATCTTCTTCGGAGAGCAATTCTTCCTGGAGTGAGTCAGAAGAGTATCCCGCAGATGCGATCGCCGCTTGGATTTTCTCTAAATTGGCTAGAGAGCGATCGTACTTGATGGTGGCTTGTTCTGCTCCAAAGTTAACGTTGCAGTCAATTACCCCAGGAACAGAGCGAATCGCCTTTTCGATGTTAGTGGCGCAAGCGGCACAACTCATGCCTCGAAGTTTGAGTGTGAGAGTATCCATAACTAGATGAACCGCCGTGATTGGTGTGGAAGGATTTCAAAGATTAAGCAACTGGATAGCCAGCAGCAGCCAACGCTTCCTTAATTGCTGTTTCTGATGCTTGAGTTTGGACACTGACAAGCTTGGTTGTGGGATCAGCCTGAACGCTAGCATTGGCATCGACTGCTTGAAGTGCTTTGGTGATGGTGCTTGCACAAACAGAACAAGCCATGTTGGGAACTGTGAGTTGGAGAGTCATAGATTTACGGGATAAAATGAACAACCTAGCCAAACCAAGCTAGATGACTGAGGGACATCCGTCAACAGTCAGAAATTTCTGGTTGAAAGTCGCCTTGAATTCATCCTAGACTCTCTAGCCGGCTGGAGAGTCTAGAGATTTTTAAAAGTTTTTCGCTAAACTTCAAATTTCTTTACAACTTTGGTTTGACTGAGTAACCGTTGCCCATCAAAAATACAACGTACTACAAAACACTTGTCATCCGATGAAAGTGTGTGTTATTAAGGCTATATAACCACATTAGTCAGAATTAACCTGTTGTTTTCCCCACAGTTCTGGGAAAACGACCCTCTGCACTAATTGAGACGCGGCTGCTGAACCCAAGTCTCCTCATCTCTTCACAACAAGGGGTCTTTTTTAAGACTCTATTTGGAGTTTTCATGCAGCCAAAAAATCTCAAACGTCTCCTGCGTGCTTTAGAGCGGCAGGGTTTGGATGTAACTTATAACGATCGCACTTATTCAGTCCGTCTAGTTAATTCTCCTGATGCCCCTGTAGCAGAAGTGCTACTCCCAGAAGACTTTCCCGTAGAAGCTAAGGCACTGAAGCAATTAGCGAATTTGGCAAGCGTCCGCCACCCTTCAGGTGGATGCGTTTGTCGTGCCTGTGCTACGCCTGACTTTCACCCAGGTGATGCGGGTGTTGCCATTGGTTCAGTCGTAGAAACTGTGGGTCAGGTTATCCCTGGCGCTGTCGGTTCTGACATCAATTGTGGAATGCGCCTACATGTTGTTGATTTGACAATCGAGGAATTTCTGGCAAAGCGTGACCAATTCGTAGAACGGATGAAGGGGGATTATTTCTTCGGTACGCGTGATGTGACAATGACTGCTCAGACAATGCGATCGCTATTTCAGTATGGAGTTCCCGGTTGGCTGGATGCCATGCTAGATCAGCCTACGGGGAGTGTAGTCAAGTCTAATTTATCACAACTTGCCCAAGAGAGCGAACGCATTTTCTTAGGTGGTTCAATGAATGGTGACTGGAAACTTGCGCCTGAAGAATTGGTTCCCGATGCTGGACTAGTACGCGATGGCGGACTGGCAACCATTGGCGGCGGTAATCATTTTGTAGAAGTGCAACGGGTTGATAAAGTTGAAAATCGCACACTTGCCCACGCTTGGGGAGTGCGCGAGGGACAGCTAGCTTTTATGATTCACTCTGGTTCTCGAAACGTGGGTAAGTATATTGGGGGAATGTGGCGAGATAAAGCTAAGGCGACTTGGCAAAAAGGTTTGAAGTACCCTGATTCTCAGATTTTTCCTCTCTCTACTTATTCTCACCCTGAATTAGTCGCCAGTTACCTGCAAGCTGAGGCCACTGCTGCTAACTATGCCTTTGTAAATCGCCTTCTATTAGCGGAACTGCTACGTCTGCGTTTGCGGGAAGTATACAAAGATGTGGAAGCACCTCTAGTTTATGACTTGCCTCATAACATCACCTTACCAGAAGGTCAGGGATGGGTAACACGCAAAGGCGCTTGTCCTGCCCATCTAGGGCAACCAGTGATTATCCCTGGTTCAATGGGTGCTTATTCTTATCTGATGGTGGGTAGAGGCAATCCAGCATTTTGTAATTCTGCCTCACATGGGGCGGGAAGAATTCGTTCTCGCTTCGACCTCAACCGCAGAGGTGCATCTCAAAGTGAGGCGGAACTGGGATTAACCGGGGTAGATTGCATTACCCTGCGTGAAGAACGCCGAATTGAAGAAGCACCCGCGGCCTACAAACCGATTCAGTCTGTGATTGATGTGCAGGTTGAGGCAGAAATGGTGGACGTTGTGGCGCGGTTGAGTCCGGTGTTGACGTTTAAGGCGTAGCTGCTAAATAAAAAGCCCCTGGTCAACGCCAGGGGTATCCATCTTTATTCCCTCATATTAGAATCGCATCTGTGAAGCTATTGTAAATCCGTAGTAATGCAATAACCGCATAAAATTGATGATTATTTTGCAATCAGCTAGTTAGATAGGAATTTACCTAGCATTATGGATAAGAGCGATGTCTACGACGGGCTACGCCTACGCTTGTTTCTCTTCACTTGCTCAGAAAAAAGGTTTAGCATAAAAGAAGGTCAAGCGATACTGTTATAAATAATCATCCGAATTTTTTATATAAAGTTATTATGAACTCATTAAGAAAATATTCTGTAATTTTGCGTATACTCGAAAACTATCTGCTAAACCTATCAGCTTGAGGTTTTCTTACCTGAGCGATTTTTGTGTGGGTAAAGATTATCAACTAGACAAAAGCAAAACACAAGTCAATCCTAATTGAGCCGTCGTGGGCTTAGGACAAGATTGGGTATTCACTCTGCTTTTGAGCTTTGTCAAGATTAGCAGTCCAGCATAAAAATATGAAAGTGAAGAAGAACTTAAGTGTTTTTAGGTAGTTTTACAGTGAACAGACTACCTTTACCTAATTCCGAAGCAACCTGGATAGTTCCGGCGTGCCCTTCTACAATCCGGTGGGATAGATGTAGTCCTAAGCCACTACCTGAGCGTTTATTTCTACCTTGGCGAAATCGCTCGAAAATTGTTGCCTGATCTTCTGGCGCAATCCCATATCCTGTATCTTGTACCTCAATTGTTACCGAATCTGGATTTCCGGGATGAGGTGATCTTTCCAAAATGCGGATTGTTATGCCACCTGTATCTGTAAATTTGATCGCATTTGCGATCAAGTTGTTTAGCACTCGCCGTAGTTCCAAGCGATCGCCCATAATAATACCAGGGTTTTGACTCAGTGCGTCTAATTCACGGGTGTCTATTTTTAGAGTCAAGCCTTTTTCACTAGTTAGAGGGCTTAGTTCGCTGACTACTTCTTGAGATATCTCACGTAAATCGCATACTTCCCAATTCAACGTTTTTTTACCTGCCTCGAAGCGATAGACTTCTAACAGGGTGTTCACCATTTCCATCAAATTTTGGTTACTGCGAATCATGACTGCGATCGCCTGTTTCATTTCTGGCGAAATTTTGCAGAATGTTTCCATCTCAAACAAATTCAACATGCGATCGGACGCTACTAAGGGAGTTCGCAAATCATGAGTCAGACGGGAAACAAAGTCTTCGCGTTGGCGGGCCATTTTTTGTTGTTCGTCTAGACTGTGCTTGAGACGCAACAGCGATCGCACCCTTGCCAGTAGTTCATCAGTATCAAATGGTTTACGAATAAAATCGTCAGCACCAGCATCCAAACCTTGGACAACGCTGGATTCATGAAAGGCAGTAATCAGCAGAATTGGAATATAAGAGATTGCAGGGTTCTTCCGAATCCGCCGGGTGACTTCATAACCATCTATTCCCGGCATCATCACATCTAACAGAATCAGATCGGGTGGAGATTGTTCAATTTGCCGCAAAGCCTTTATTCCATCTGAAGCCAAATCAATTTCATACCCCTCACTTTCTAAAATTGCTTCAACCAAAATGAGATTATCTTGAGTATCGTCAACTGCGAGGATACGATAAATTTTATTATCTTCAACTACAGACATGATTTATCAACTTTTATCAGTGTTTTTGGAAGTAATTTATAGTTGAAATTTAGGATATCCTATTGATGCTTTACTGGCTTGAAAAGATGAATGATGCTGATTTTTAGCAGAGCAAAAAACCCCGTCACTATCTAACTGTAAAGCTGGAGCATCGGCTGCTTCAGTCGATAATGTGATTTGACGTGGCAATTCAATTTTAAACATTGAACCGATCCCCAATTTGCTCTCAAGAAAAATTTTGCCGCCCATCATTCGTACCAGCGAATCTATAATTGCCAAACCCAGACCTGTACCTGGATATTTGCGAGTGATAGTTTGATCGACTTGCCGAAATGCTTCAAAAATACGTTTAAAATCTCTGGGTGCTATGCCAATACCTGTATCCCGAACGATAATTGTCACTCGATTTGCAGGTAGTTCCTTAACCTCAACCCAAATCTCACCAGATTCGGTGAACTTAATGGCGTTGGAGAGCAGGTTAATTAAAATCTGTTTGATCCGAACTGGATCATTAAATACCAAAGGATTTTGCAAATCTGTTTGCACTAACAATGAGAGGTTTTTGGCATCAGCTAGTGAACGCATTTCACCTACAGCGAGATTTATTACCTTTGATACATCAAATATTTCCCCCTTTAAGTCTAATCGTCCTGCCTCCAGCTTGGAAAAGTCGAGAACTTCATTCAGCAGCATTAGCAAATGCTTCCCATTATTCAAGATGCGCTCAACCATATCTGCTTGCTGGTGCGTTAGTTGACCGAACTTGGGACGCAGCAGTATCTGCGAAAAACCAATAATCGCATTCATCGGCGTTCTGAGTTCGTGGGACATAGTTGCCAAAAAATGCGATTTTAGCAGTAATGCCTCCGATAGCTTGAAGTTTTGCATTTGAATCTGTTGCTGTTGTCTCTCCAATTCTTGGTTCTTACGAATGAGTTGTTCATGACTCTCTCTGAGTTGCTGGTTTGCTAAAGCTGCCTGCATTTCAGCCCGATAAACTCGAATCGCACTTCGCAAAACCTGTACCAAAGTTTCTGGGGATATCTTAGACTTAGAGAGATAGTCTGTAGCACCAGCTTTGATTAATTGGACAGCAATTTGTTCATCTCCTTGACCAGTTAAGACTACTAAAGGAACTTTAATTTCCGAAGAACGTAGCTGTTGAATCAAGGTTAGTCCATCCGGGTATAGTAAGCGATAGTTGAGGAAAACACAATCATAGGCAGTAGTGCTTAAGGCGGAAAACGCATCATTACCATTGCCTACTTCTGACAGTTCCATTTTAATACCTGCTTCAGTCAGGGGATAACGGACTGCCATCCGGTCTACTTCGTCATCGTCTACAACCAAAATTTTCAGCGTCTCTTCCATCGGTTTTTATTTTCGCCGCCAAACATAGGTTGATGTATAACATTTCTCTTTTCAGATTATCCAACTAATAGAATATAATATTTTCGGACATCTAAAATCTGTAACTTGATTGACTAAGGCATTTCGCACAATATCCAATACTTGTTGAGCGTTGCCATCATCTCCATAAAGTTAGGGAAGATCAAAGGCTTCAGGATATATCCAGCTAAATTTAAGTTGTCAGCTTTCACTCGGTATTGATCTTGATTTGAGGTCGTCTTTGTTCTCCTCCACTAGTCGGATGTTAATCACTCTTTCGGGCATTTCCTTGGTTTAAATTCAGTCTGTTGTATCCTCAATCTGGTTAATTTATCAGAGTCTTGAAATTAAACTCCTAGCAAATGACCAATGGCTTTCAAAAAATTAGCAATTAACAAACCGAAACCTATTGCTCTGAAGACAGCAAACAGAATTGATATAAAGTAAAATAAAATACTTTACTAAGCTTAAAACAATTGTAAATGAGTGAGCAAGCGACCGTCGTCAGCCATTGGTGAGAGTTGCATACCATTCTCGTGTACCATAAGCTTGAGCAGTTTTACCCATCAGATTGATTAGAGCAGGTAAATAAGAAAAGTACTGCCTATACCTATTTGTGAATCTGAGTAATCCTACCTCCTGGAATTTCGATAATTTTCTTAACGATCGCCAGACCTGTGTTAGTATATTTATGGCGATCGCATACTTCCACTGTTCGGAAAATTACTAATACCTGATCGTGAACTTTAGGAAGAATACCAAGTCCTGCCAAACCTTGTGGCATTTGAGCAAGCTTCCCTACAAGGGTTGAGCGAAAATTCAAAGCCTCTCCCCTAGAAGGAGAGAAGTCTTCCACATCGCGTGAAAAGTCAGACCAACAAGCTTCCCACAAAGGACAAGAAATTACTTTGCTGCTGGTGATTCCACCAAATTTTAACGCCGTTTGATTCCCTTTCATGAGGATTGCTATTGGCTCCATCAATCCGATAAATCCAAAGGTTTGGTTAAAAATCGCTCGAAATCATCGTTCACTTTCTCATCAGGCAACTTTGACCTTTTGTAATTTGTCCATTTTTGTCAGCTTTATACAAGATAATAGTAATTAACTAATGGAACATCGCAACTCAAAGCTGAATTCTCAGCAAGGGGGAACAATTTGGCATTCGTTTCAATATTTCATATTTTTTGTGCAAGTATCCATATATCTTCAGCTAGATTTGTCCTCTATCGAAATATGAAAAAATCGGGTATTTACTATTTCTCTCGATGGATGCAGACTTTTTGAAATATCATCTATCTTTGGTATGGGAAAATAAGAGATAGCACTTACACAAGGTAATACATTGAAAGAGGCAAACAGCAGTAAAAGTGAGTGTAGCGATGAATGAAATTAGCATTATTTTAATTGAAGATCATGACTTAACGCGAATGGGGCTACGAGCAGCATTACAGTCTCACAGCGCATTGAAAGTAATTGGCGAAGCGTCAAATGCTACCCAAGGATTAAAACTTTTAGAAACGGCAAAGCCAGACGTAGCTGTTGTAGATATCGGCTTGCCTGACATGGATGGCATCGAACTCACCCGTAAATTCAAACGCTACCAAGCTGAAACTGGGCAATCGACTACAAAGATTCTTATCCTGACAATGGATCATACAGAGGATGCAGTACTTGCAGCCTTCGCGGCGGGTGCTGATTCTTATTATATGAAAGAAACAAGCATCAGTAAATTAACGGAGGCGATACAAGCAACTCACGCCGGTAACTCTTGGATTGATCCGGCAATTGCCAACGTGGTATTGCGGAAGATGCGGCAAGGTATTCCTGGAGAGACCCAAAATTCTGACAAGCCGAAGACTGTAAAAATTGAAGCGCTAGCGTCAGAATACGAGCAAGTTTTGGAAACATACCCCCTAACTCAACGGGAACTGGAAATCCTAGAGTTGATTGTCGCTGGTTGTAGCAATGGGCAAATTGCCGAGAAACTCTACATTACAGTTGGTACTGTGAAAACTCATGTTCGCAATATTCTAAATAAACTGTGTGCCGATGACCGTACCCAAGCTGCTGTGAGGGCATTACGTTCTGGGTTGGTGGCGTGAGAGACTAGGAACTAGGGATGAGGGAGTAAGAATTTTAGATTTTAGATTTTAGATTAAAGAATTGAAATTTAATCCAAAAGACGCTCTCTACGAGACCAAGGCGTAGCTTGCTTCTGGGCAGGAGTACGCGGACTCGCTCTCAGCAAACGCGAGTGCGTCTGGTAGAGAAGATATGCCTTTATGCGTTGCCTCAAGGGACGCGAGTGCGTCTCCCCTTCTCACATTGGGAGAGGCTAGCGCCAAGGGAGAAGAGAAGGCTTTACGCGCAGCTATCGTCAATCCCTTCGGCTTGGTGCAGTCACTCATGGGGGAAACCCCCTGTTCCCGCGCTGCTTCACCAAAATCCCAAATTGAATTGCCCAATGCCCGTTCAAAATCGTTCCTGTAAACATTCCGCAATACGTAGTGCGGCTCCTGGTTTACCCATGCGTCGCAGACCATTTTCGGCAATAATTTGCAAAATATCAGGATCTTTGAAGAGGGACTGTACGATCTTGGCAACTTCTGCTGGCTGCTCGACTAAAATCAAAGATGAGCCTAAATGACGACTTTGAGCTTCAGCAAAGGCAGGGTTATATTGGGGCCCATTACCGGGAATCGCGATCGCAGGTTTCCCTAAACCGATAAACTGTTCTGTGGCTGTACCTGCCATTGCGATCGCTAAGTCTCCCAAATGCAAGCAATCATTATAGGCTTGTTGTGTCAGCAGTAGATAAACATTTCTTTGTCTAAATGTCAAGATATTTGGATCGTGAAGTTGGATAGGAGATGCTGATTCAGTCCGCCAGCCTTGGAATTGCACACTTTGGGATAAAATATTACAGTCTAAACCAGGAGCGATCGCACCTAAAAATACCACTCTGCCAGAAGTGTAAAACACCGAATCTCGCTCCTGGAAACTTGCCATCAACGCAGATACAGCAATCATAATTGTTTCCCAGTTGGTGTATGCCTCTGGCGGACGGGAACCAGGAAGAAGAGTCACCATTAAAGGTCGAACTGTCTCTTGTTGTTGGCTATCCTGACTATAAAATTTTTGGCGTGAAAAGGTCGGTTCTAGACCATCCATCATCGGATTACCCAAATTAAAAGCTCGAATTGGCCATTGTTTTAATATTTCCGTCGTCAGTGCATCTCTAGGAAACACCGCCTGACAACGGCGACGACTCATCAACCAACGTTCCCAAGGATGGTAAACTGAACCGGAAAAGTTTTCCCAACGCGCATCTTTAGATTTCCGTGGTAATAATCCAGCTTCATCCCGCACATAATATTCAGATTTCGCCGTACCCACAAAAGCATAATTAGCGCCACTGAAAGTTGCAAACAGCAGGGGGACAATATCTCCCACAGCTAAAATCGCTCTTTTATTACCTAATTTTTTTTGAGAACTCACCCAACGGCGGACAGCTTTAATCTGGCTGAGGGTAAGTTTCAATAAACCACCGCGTACATCCCGCACTAATTGGCGTCCATCCATATAAATAAAGCCGCCAGAAGGCATGGTGTGGACTGAACCAATGAAGGGGATATCCAACTGTTCATAAGCACGTCCTTCACCCACCAGAGGCAAAGCAAATATCTCTGGTGGGTTTGATTGTCGTTGGAGTTCTTGCAAAATCCGAACTGCAATTACATCTTCCCCATGACCATTACTTAATACAAGTAACCGCAAAGGAGAAGTTGCAGCTTGCGAGTTAGAAGCTAGAGATAACCGAGATACATTACTCATAAGAAACAAAATATCAAAATTAACAGCGATCGCTTGGGCTACACTGTGAATGGCTTTCGTCGCCGGGAACTTTCGGAAACCTTTGACGATACTATCAAGCTAGCTAACGGCGACAAAGTGCGGGAAGGTAAAATTGGCGGAGGTATCAGCTTTCAGCGACCAATTGACGACTGGAATACCTCCTTGGGATTTAACTATACCCGAACTAGTATAAGAAGATAAGTATTTAGAGTATTAACATTGCTCTGAATACTCTATTGTAGCGGTGTAGGATGAATGTGAGATTGTCGAGTTAACGCTGGTTGCTCATTCTAATAGTCAGAATAAGGTAAAAAATGGAACAAGCGATCGTACAATTGCAAATTCCTTTTTCGGTACTGGTTGAAGCTATTAAAGCATTACAGCTAGATGATAAACTTGCCCTCAAGCAAATTCTGGATGAGAATATTGTTCAAGTCTCTCCAGTACCGCAGCAATTAACAAATGGAGAAAAAACTTGGGAATTATTGGATAATTCCTCCAGTAAAGATTCCGAAAAAAAAAGGCAGGTAATGGAACGTTTTACAAAAGCTGTTGAGCAAGTACTGGCTGAAACCGGTATGACGGAAGATGAACTTGCTGGTATTTTTGATATGAGTAAACCATTCCCTTATGATGCGATTGGTCGTTGATACCAATGTTTTAGTAGCAGAACTATTGCGAAACAGAGGAAGGGCGCTGATTGGAGACTCTAGTCTGATACTCTGCGTTACAGAGCAGATTATTGATGAAACTCAATATGAATTACAACAGCGTATCGTTCGCATGATATCGAATGGTCGATTTAATGAGCCAGTCGGAAAGGAATTACTGGAATCTGGATTGGATGTGTTGCAAACGTATTTAAGGGTATTTAAATTAGAAACCTATGAAGGTTTAGAAGCTGAAGCTAGGAGGCGAATTCCCAGAGATCAAAATGATTGGCAGACAGTTGCTTTAGCACTTCATCTAGAAGCAGCAATTTGGACACAAGACTATGACTTTTTTGGCTGCGGTTGTGCCACTTGGACAACAGAAACATTACTGGTGTACCTGCAATCTCTAGGTTAAAATCTATATCTTCCTCTTTCAAAAATTGACTGGTAGTTTCGATTGTAACGATGCAACTTGAATGCCAATTAGCTAATCGGATGAGCGTAGGCGTAGCCTGCTGTAGCCATCGCTTTTAATGCAGCTAGAGACGAGTCAGTGAATTGCTCTGTGGCGTTGTAGCAAGTAGCGTGTCCAGTCGTACTCCCTCCCTGATATCACGGATATAGGAGACAGCTTTATCCTGTTTTCTACTTCAGGATTTCTTTACTCCCGCGTTATCCTATGAAAAAGATAAAACTGTTGCGATCATGGGGAGGTTTTTCCCGCTTCGGGAATTCCAACAACTAAATCATCCCGTAAGATAGACAGGCGAGAACCCTGCTTTAGATAAAATATGGGAGAATTTTTTGGAAATCCCTCAAGACTCAGAACTCGCTACTTAATCTGCTCACTCAGGACTCAGGACTCTTTATGTTAGCAGGCACAATTTTGCAGGATGGAAAATATACCCTAATTCAAGAAATAGGGCGGGGTGGCTTTGGCATTACATTTAAAGCTACCCATCACTACTTGGGTCAGGAGGTGGTGATGAAAACCATCAATGAACGGCTGCGACAACATCCTGATTTTGCGAAATTCGAGCGCCAATTCCAAGATGAAGCCAGACGATTAGCTACGTGTATCCACCCAAATATAGTCCGAGTCAGTGACTTTTTTGTTGAAGCTGGACTGCCTTACATGGTGATGGAATACATTCGTGGCGAAACCTTGGGAGACGCATTTGTATTACCAGGAATACCTTTACCTGAAGCCACAGCAATTCATTACATCCGGCAAATTGGGGCAGCCTTGCAGGTAGTACATAACAATGGTTTGCTACACCGAGATGTCAAACCAGATAATATTATCCTTCGTCAAGGAACGCAGGAAGTAGTACTGATTGATTTTGGCATTGCCAGGGAATTTAATGGCGGTGTCAGACAGACTCACACGGGTTTGGTTTCTGAAGGCTATTCTCCCATTGAGCAGTACATGACGCAAGCGCCACGCACACCCGCCACGGATGTTTATGGTTTAGCAGCAACCTTGTATGCACTGTTGACAGCCCAAGTTCCTATGCCAGCATTATTGCGCGATCGCGAGCAAATGCCTTCCCCCCGCGAACTGCAACCACACTTGAGTGCTGCTGTCAACCAGGCGGTAATGCGCGGTATGGCAGTCGAGTCTCGTTTTCGGCCAGCGACAGTTGCTGAGTGGTTACAACTGCTACCTGGAAATGGGGTGAATGTGACACCGCAAGCCTTAGCCACTTACGCAGTGCCAACTGTTAATGTATCTGCCCAGCAAGCAGCAACTTTAATTGGGAAAACATCCCAAAACCGCATTCATAGACCATCTGCGTTGGCGCAGCCCAACCCAGGCATCGCCAAGGAAAATGTACTGGCTAAAAAACTGGGGTCATCTAATGTAATTATTGGTATAGGTGTAGCCCTAGTTGCTGCTACAGCAGGTTTTGGGATTACGAGCATGTTACCCAAATCTCAGCCGCAGCCAACCGCAAAGCCGCTTTTTGAACAGCCAACTCAACAACCACCCGCGAAAGTACCTAGCTTCGAGAGTACATCTTCACCTCCGGGTGAAGAGACTAACACCACCTCAAGAACCGAATCAGCACCTGTCTCTAATTCTAAGCAGCGTCGGCGCAATCGTCGTTCTTCCCAAGAAGAATCTTCCGGTAGCAGCCCTACACCAGAATCGCAACGTGGCGATTCCAAACAATCCACACCTTCACCTAGCGTTTCACCCACACCCTCGCTAGTGGAGAAACTACGGGCGATCCGGTCATCTCGTAAAGCCTCCCCCGCACCATTGCCACAAAATAACTTACCCGCTTCTAGTCAAGATTCTACCTCCCCCAAACCTGTGAATCCGTCAAATTCTGTGGTCATCCCAGCAGCGCCACCAACGGAATCCAAACGGTCAGATCCTTCTGCTGTAGTAGTACCAACACTGGAAAAGCAAAGTTCACCGACTAATAGTCAACCCCAAAATGATCAGCAATCCAAGCAAAAGCTACAAGATGACAATAATTAGTCAATTTTAGATTTGGAATTTGGGATTTTGGTGAGCCAAGTGCTAACAGAGGCTTTCCCGACTTCTACTCCTACGGTGAAGCAAGGGTGGGCGTAGTATCTTTGAACAGGAGAAGCGACTGGCGATCGCACAGCGTTATTTGCTATTCTGTACAACGATTTCCCCCTTCTAATTAATCTTCACCGGATTTTGGGGAAAAGCTTGATTATTCAAATAACGCATAAGTCTTACAGTCTGAAAACGCTGATCAAGATGAGGGATTCCCTGGCGATCGATTCGCACGGGGATAATTTTACTTGATAAGCTAATCGGCATTGAAGTTGCATAATTAGGGCGCTCATGTTGCCCACCCCACAAGATATATAGACATACATACCATCTATGACATTCGGCAATCTTTTTGAACGGAGAGGGGGGGATTCGAACCCCCGTTGAGTTTCCCCAAAACGCATTTCGAGTGCGTCACCATGAACCGCTCGGACACCTCTCCAGCTATATCATTCACACATTTGAGTGTCTATTCTATATTCAAATGCCGTGAACTCAAGGAAATTTTAGCGTATTCCCTATACTACTATAACATTATCGCTTTATCTGCGTAACGGAATGCTTCGGGAACGCCAATGGCCAACCCAAGATATTTCCCATCATCGTGGTTGCCGCAATTACCTAGCGAGTCAATAACGTTGGGAAGAATTTCAACCAAGTCTAATACCCTAAAACTTACTTTATTCATCAATGCTCAAATCAAAATCAATCAACATTCCCAAACCAACTCGCTACCAAAATGCGGCGATAGATTATTACATGGGACTCACAAATTCCTCCTATCTCCATTACGGGTATTGGGAGCCACTACCGACTGCGGGTGAGGAATTGACGATAACTCACATGCGTGCGGCGCAAGTTGCCTATGCAGCCAAGCTTTTCAGTTTCATTCCAGAGAGTACAAAAACTGTGCTTGACGTAGGCTGTGGTATTGGTGGTAACGCAGCATATTTGTACGATCGCGGTTTCATTGTTGAGGGATTAGCACCCGATGCACTCCAACAAGAGAAGTTTATCAAGAATACCAACGGTCAAGTACCTTTCTACTTAACGAGATTTGAAGATTTTCACACCTCACACTCTTATGACCTAGTTCTGTTCAGTGAAAGTAGCCAATATATTGCTGCTGACGATTTGGCTCAGGGTGCAGCTCGTGTATTAAGTAGTGGTGGCTACCTATTGCTTGCGGATATGATGCGCTCTGATGCTGAATATCGAGAGGGCATTTTTTCTAATTGTCATGTCGCTAGCGAGCTTCAGACAGCGTTGATCCAGGCTGGATTTAAGTTAATTCAGACTGAGGACATCTCCACCCAAATTGCGCCAACCATTGACTTATGTGTTGATAACTTCCGTACTTTTGGACTGACTACCATCAAATATATTGCTGATGTTGTAGCGATCGCCCTCCCACCATTACACGCACTCGGTCGTTTAGCGTTCAAACGCTGGCTGGAAAAGCCGATTATCGAGGGGTTAGCAGCACGCACCATTTTTGATCGCCATCTCTGTTATCAAATCCAACTCTGGCAGTTATCAATTCATGAGGTTAACCAAGATGACCAAATAATTCATAATTCATAATTCATAATTCATAATTTTGGTTACAGAGCAACTAAATTTATTGATGCATAAAAATAAATTTATTCTTCAATCAAGAAAGTGCATTTATAGCGATGTCTACGACGGGCTACGCCTACGCTCGTTTGTATGCAATACACTCTGACCTGACTTCCATTGCTCTCTCCTAAAAGGAGAAAGGCTTTGAATTTTACTCCCCAACGCTGGTAGGGAAGGGACTGTTCTTGTTAGGTCTGTATTCGACTCAACCGAGAAGCGCTATAGCTCTGTAATTTCCACAGTCTTATTGACCACTAAATTTTTGATTTAGTGTTGGCTGCTTTACCCATTCTCTAATTATGAATTATGAATTATGAATTATGAATTATGAATTATGAATTATGAATTAT
>NZ_JABXKM010000331.1 GCF_017115025.1 Nostoc sp. NOS(2021)
TAGGGTGGGGTAAAAAATATTTGATACATCAATCATGACTTTTCAAACATCCTCTAAGAGCAAGCGAGGAGGTGGCTATGATGTACCTTATGTGATTAGGAAACGCTATATGTCTTCTGAAGAAGTCTTCGTCTTTCCAGCATCTTTTGCTCAACAGCGATTATGGTTTCTCGACCAGTTGATCTCCGGCAATGCTATCTACAATGTGCCAACAGTAATTCGCTTGACAGGTTCGCTGAAGTTAGCCGCACTAGAACAGACTTTTAACGAAATTGTGCGTCGCCACGAAACCTTACGCACGACTTTTATAGTGTTAGATGGGCAACCCCTACAGGCGATCGCACCCAGCTTAACAATACCTCTTTCTGTATTAGACCTTCAGCAATTGCCAGCTGATGAGCAAGAAGTTAAAGCAAAGTGGATTATTACCGCAGAGATAGAACATCCCTTTGATTTATCCTCCGGGCCATTGCTGCGAGTAATACTCCTCGTCCTTTCCGAAACAGAACATATTCTATTACTGAATATGCACCACATTATCTGTGATGATTGGTCTATGGGGGTACTGATTCGGGAATTGGGAACGCTGTATGCAGCTTTTGCACAAAACCAGCCTTCCCCTCTATTAGAACTGCCTCTTCAGTACGCCGATTTTGCTCACTGG
Organism: Nostoc sp. NOS(2021); assembly: GCF_017115025.1. GTDB lineage: Bacteria > Cyanobacteriota > Cyanobacteriia > Cyanobacteriales > Nostocaceae > Nostoc. Next base: position 665 of record NZ_JABXKM010000331.1, read on the forward strand.
CAACGCGAGTGGCTGCAAGGAGAAGTACTTCAAACCCAGTTAGCTTACTGGCGGGAGCAATTAAACGCTATTTCCATACTGCATTTGCCTACTGACAAACCAAGACCAGCTATACAAAGCTATCAAGGAGCAACACAATTTCTAGAGTTGCCGAAAAAGCTAATTGATGCACTAGAAAAGCTGTCACAGCAAGAAGGTGTCACCTTATTTATGACGCTGCTGGCAGCATTTAAAACGTTACTTTACCGCTACACACATCAAGAAGATATCGCACTAGGTTCGCCAATTGCTAACCGTAACCGCAGTGAAATTGAAGGAATAATTGGTTTTTTTGTCAATAGTTTGGTGCTACGTAGCAACTTATCTGGAAACCCCACTTTTCAGGAACTATTAGGCAGAGTACGGGAGGTAACGCTAGGAGCATACAGCCACCAAGATTTGCCGTTTGAGAAGTTAGTTGAAGAACTGCATCCAGAGCGTAACTTGAGCCACCATCCGCTATTTCAAGTAGTGTTTGGTTTCCAGAATGCGCCAATGTCAGCGCTAGAACTGCCTGGATTAGTACCTAGCTTTATGAATATTGACTTGAAAAAAACACGTTTTGATTTGGAACTGCATCTGTGGAAGTGTTCTGAGGATTTTAGGAGCTTACTGGGTGGAAACTGGGAGTATTCTGAAGGTCTGCGAGGCATAATGGTTTACAACACAGATTTGTTTGATAAAGCCACCATTAGCCGGATGCTGGAACATTTTAAAACTTTGTTGTCAGGCATTGTTGCAAATCCCGAACAACGAATTGCAAATTTACCCTTATTAAGTCAAGTGGAGCTACATCAGGTATTGGTGGAATGGAATAAGACCCAAGTAGATTATCCTCAAGATAAATGTATCCATCAATTGTTTGAAGAAAAAGTACAACAGTATCCTGATTCTATAGCAGTAAACTTTGGTAACGAGCAACTCACTTATCAAGAGTTAAATACTCGCAGCAATAAACTAGCACGACACTTACAAAAGTTAGGAGTAGGTTCAGAAGTTTTAGTCGGCATTTGTATTTCACAGTCTATAGAAATGATCATCGGGTTGTTGGGGATTCTGAAAGCTGGGGGAGCGTATGTTCCATTAGACCCCAGTTATCCTCAAGAACGCCTAAATTTTATGCTTGAAGATGCACAAGTTTCAGTATTGCTCACACAAGAAAACTTACTCAAGCATTTTGAAAGTTTCTCAAATCAAATTGTTTCTATAGATAAAGACTGGGAAATTATTGCTCAAGAACAGGAAGACAATTCCAAAAGCCATTTAAATAGTGAGAATTTAGCTTATGTTATTTACACCTCTGGTTCTACAGGAAAACCCAAGGGAGTAGCTGTACCTCACAAAGCTGTCAATCGGTTAGTGTGCAATACTAACTATATAAAATTAGAACCATCCGATAAAATCACCCAAGCCTCAAACGTTTCTTTTGATGCCGCTACATTCGAGATTTGGGGAGCGCTACTTAACGGCGCTCAACTTGTGGGAATTAGTAAAGATGTAACCCTTTCGTCTCATGAGTTTGCATTACAACTACAAGAAAAAGGTATCAACGTTCTGTTTTTGACTACCGCCTTGTTTCAACAAATTGCCAGAGATGTTCCGCAAGCTTTTGCTTCATTACGATATTTACTATTTGGTGGTGAGACTGTTGATACAAGATGGGTTAAAAAGATTCTTAAACATGGTGTGCCAAAGCATTTAATTCATGTTTATGGCCCTACAGAAAATACCACATTTTCCTCTTATTACTGCGTAGAAGAGTTACCATTAGCTACATCTTTTCCTGTTGGTCGCCCCATTACAAACACGCAAATCTATATATTAGATACCCATTTACAACCCGTGCCTATTGGCGTTACTGGCGAATTATATATTGGTGGCGACGGATTGGCGCAAGAATATCTCAATCGCACTGAATTAAGCGCTAAACACTTTATTACTCATCCTTTTACTAATAATCCCAAAACACGTCTTTATAAAACGGGTGATTTGGGTCGCTATTTAGCAGATGGCAATATTGAATTTTTAGGTCGCGTTGACAATCAAGTAAAGATTCGCGGCTTCCGCATTGAGTTGTCAGAGATTGAAGCGGTATTGAGTCAACATTCAGCAGTGAGAGAAAGTGTTGTCATTGCTAGTGAGGATGTACCTGATGATAAGTACTTGGTGGCTTATATTGTTCCCAACCAGGAACAGATACCGACGCAAGACGTGCTTCGTAAATTTATTAAAGAAAAGTTACCAGATTACATGGTGCCAAGAGCCTATGTGTTACTGGAATCTCTACCTTTAACACCTAATGGCAAAGTGGATCGCCGTGCTTTACCCGCACCTGATACAATTATTTTCAATAATCAAGATTATGTGGCACCGCGATCGCAAGTCGAAGAGTTACTTGCCCAAATTTGGGCTAAAGTCTTGGGAAAAGAGCAAGTAGGCATTCACGACAATTTCTTTGAATTGGGCGGTCATTCTCTACTAGCGACTCAGCTAACTTCCCGCATCCGTGACACCTTCCAAATAGATTTGCCTGTACGCAATTTGTTTGAAGCACCAACTGTTGAACAACTTGCTAGGTACATTGACACAACGTGTTGGGCAGCAAAAGGTATGAATAAAGTTGGAACTACGGGTCAGGAGCGAGAAGAAATGGAATTTTGAGAAACCCCTGAGTCAGGGAATCATCATGCCATTTATGCCATCAGGTATATGTGCGCGAGCCGCAGTAACGATTAACTTAAGCATTAGGAAAATGCACGAATTGGCTGGGTTTAAGTTAAAGGGAAGAATAAAAGCCCTTTAGCTTGCTTTTTGATGGCATTTATGTATAGGCTCACTGCCTGTGTCTTTTAGTGTTGGGAGTTTTTAACAAGCTCACTAAGCTGTTCTGCTGCCGTTTTCAGGCAAAAATCTCTAGTAGAAATCAACCTGTATTAGGAAGTAGGCGATGCATATTGGATTTCTCAACCCTCAAGGCAATTTTGATTCAGCCAATAGTCACATAACGAAACACCCAGATTTTGGGGGTCAGCTAATCTATGTTAAGCAAGTCGCCATAGCGATCGCTCAAATGGGTCATCAAGTTGATATTCTTACCCGTCAAATCATTGACCCGGAGTGGCCAGAGTTTGCCGAAGCGATTGACACTTATCCAGGCGTCGATAATGTCCGCATTATCCGCTTACCAGCAGGATCAAAAGAATTTCTCTCTAAAGAGTTGTTATGGCCTCATCTGGTTAGTGATTGGGTACCCAACATCTTGAAATTTTATCAACAGCAAGGTAGCTTACCCGATGCAATGACTGCCCACTACGCCGATGGGGGACTATGTGGCGTTCTAATTGAAGACCAGACAGGCATACCTTTTACCTTTACTGCTCATTCTCTCGGCGCTCAAAAGATGGACAAACTGGAAGTTACCCCAGAAAATCTCACAGAAATAGACGAGCAATTTAATTTCAGATATCGCATCTTAGCCGAACGCCTAAGTATGAATCGCTCGACCGTTAATATCACCAGTACACGACAGGAACGCTTTGAACAGTACTCTCATCGAGTCTATGGTGGTGCAGTGGATGTAGAGAATGACAACCGTTTTGCGGTGATTCCACCGGGTGCAGATTTATCGATTTTCGGTGCAAAGGCGCGTTCGGAAAACGAGGAGGCTACCTACCAACTCGTTCAGGAGCGATTGGCACGGGACATTGCAGAAGCACGTCGAGATTTGCCCCTCATTATAGCATCCAGTCGATTAGAGCTTAAAAAAAATATATTAGGGCTGGTGCAAGCCTTCGCAATGAGTCCAACACTTCAGGAACGAGCTAACTTGGTGCTACTTACAGGGGGGCTGGACGATCCTTTACGAGAGGAAACTAGCGACGACATGACTGAAGAGGTATTAGCCCCGATTCGGGAGGTGGTCAAAGAAAACGACCTGTGGGGCAAGATCAGTGCATTTGGCTTGTCAGATCAGTCTCAAGAGTCACTGGCAGCAGCCTATCGGTTTATGGTTAAACGCCGCTCGGTGTTCGCGTTGACCGCACTCTACGAACCCTTTGGGCTTGCTCCCTTAGAAGCGGCAGTTGCAGGTTTGCCAGTGGTAGCAACCCAGAACGGTGGCCCCAGCGAGAGCTTGCGACAAGGAAATAAGGAATATGGTGTACTTGTTGACCCAGAAGATCCTGCTGATATTGTTCGGGGCTTGGAGCGCGTGCTATGCGATGCTGATGAGTGGGAGTATTTTGCCCAAGCTGGTCAGCAACGGGTGCTGAAGATGTACACTTGGGAATCTACTGCTGAAAACTACCTGGCTTTGCTTGAGCAAATTCTGTCTTCACCGGAAACCCGCGATCGCGCTGAACTCCTTCCCATCCATCCCTACTTCCGTAATCCAGAATTGCAGACCGATGTTTCTTTGGAAGAATTAAGCGACCTCTACTTTGGAACTAATTAAAAGGGATTGAGGTATGCAGATTAGATAAAGTTACCAGCCCTGGCGACTAGAAGTCGCGGCTACACAGACAAAACCCACCTCCGTGGGTTAAAACCCTTAATTTTGTATTAATCCACGGAGGTGAACTTTGCTTGTGTAGTAGCGAATTCTATTCGCCTAATACTTTTCAAACATCCTCTTAAAGCAGAAGTTGCTACAGAAAAAGCGGAAGTTCTTACTCTTAAAGCGGAAGTTGCTACAGACTGCGCGAAATACCGAAACCTCAAGGCGGAAGTTGCTACAGACTGCGCGAAACACGGAAACGTCAAGGCGGATGTTCTTACTCTTAAAGCAGAAGTTGCTACAGACTGCGCGAAACACGGAAACGTCAAGGCGGATGTTCTTACTCTTAAAGCAGAAGTTGCTACAGACTGCGCGAAACACGGAAACGTCAAGGCGGATGTTCTTACTCTTAAAGCAGAAGTTGCTACAGGCTGCGCGAAACACGGAAACCTCAAGGCGGAAGTTCTTACTCTTAAAGCGGAAGTTGCTACAGACTGCGCGAAATCCGAAAACGTCAACCCTAGAGCAATATTTTTTGATGGATGCTAAATGTGGAATTCAGGCAGCTATGAGCAGCTAGCGCAAAACGTGCTGACTGCTTCGGCAAACTGCTGGTTTTGTTCCATCAATGCCATGTGTCCACCTGGTTTTAGGGTGACTCTTTCAGAGTAAGGCAATTCTGCTTTCATGCGATCGCTGGCAACAGGTTTAGTTGCTATATCTGAATTGCCGCAAACAACCAACACAGGTACGTTAATAGTTGCAAGTGTTTCTGTTTCATCAAAGTTGAACATTCCCAGTGTGCCACGCGCCAGAACCCCAGGCGAACCCAATGCTGATAATAGACCGGCAAAACTTAGTTGACCCCGTGTTTCTGTACCCGTAAATCCAGATAGTTCGACGGTGATGTACAGTGAACCGTTCAAATACGAGAGCCAAGTCATCAACCAAAAAATCGGCCACAGCACGGTAGTCAGGTACAAGACAGGTTCGAGTAGCGGTTTCTGTAATTTTCGTACCAGATTGCTAAAGATACAAGTTTTTACCGGATTGGTGTAGGTAGTATCTACAAGAATTAAGCCAGCCACCCGACTCCCTAATTGCTCTGGAAACAGGCGGCAGAATGTGAGGTTAATCATTCCACCCATGCTGTGTCCTACCAGAATAACAGGTTTATCCCCTGCAATACTCCCTCTGGAAGTGGCTGTCACCAACGCAACAACAGCTTCCAAGTCACGGGCATATTTTTCTATAGAGTGATCATTGTTTTTCGGTTTAATGGATTTTCCTAACCCTGGTAGATCCCAAACAATTACTCGGAAGCGATCGCTCAGTTGTTGCTTGGCATAATACCATACAGTACTGTTCGGCCCCCAACCGTGTGAAAGGATAATCGGTTGACCATCTTCAGGGCCAAAAAACTCTACTTGCAGTACACTACCATCCGGTCGTGGCAAACGCTCCACGGTTTTGCTACGCATAAACTTAGGTTCATCGGCTCCAGGACGGCGCAGCAGTGGCAAACTGATAAAACGACCGCCAACAGACCACAGAACCATTACTAGCCCAGCCACTAAGTAAAATGTTCCTACAAGTTCTCGCTCGTACCACTCATAGAGAATGTAGCCCCCCCCGCCAATTACCCCAATCGACAGCAGTTGAACCAGCCATATAAACAGAAAATTATGAGGCATGAATATCATGAGCTTAAACCTTGCGATACCTTGTTCACTGCCTTGTCTTTTAGCTTCATAACATAGTTAGAATCATCTAAGTTTCATTCCCAAGAATGATTTATACAGTCTTATAAGTGTGATAAAAATGCTGGGTTAGGTAATAAGCAGTGCATTCAGTGCCTTCTGTCTTATATTAAGTAACAATACGCCGTGTACAACTTTCTCTCAAACCTAACCCCCAACCCCTTCCCTACTAGCGTTGGGGAGCAAGTATCAAAACCTCTCCCCGAAGCGGGGAGAGGTTTGGAGAGGGGTTCTAAAAATAAGTTGCACATCGCGTTAATAACAGTTGCGAAGGGGTGTGATTTTGAATACGGTTGAGTTTTTATCTTATCTTCGCAGCTTAGATATTCAAGTTTTTGTCGATGGTGAAAAGTTTCGCTGTAACGCCCCTGAAGGAATTATTACAGCAAAACTGCGTGCAGAAATTCAAGAGCGGAAAGCAGAAATTATTGAATTTTTAGAAGCAACTAATCGTACTCATAACCACAGCTTTAGACCTCTGTTACCTATTTCGCGGTCAGGAAATCTTCCCCTCTCCTTTGCTCAACAACGGCTGTGGTTTCTTGACCAATTAATCCCTAATAATCCTTTTTATAACATTCCACTAGCACTACATTTAACAGGTTTGCTCAATAAAGCCGCGCTAGAGCAAACTTTTAACGAAATTGTGCGACGACATGAAGCTTTACGCACCACTGTTGTCATGCAAGAAAGGCAACCAGTTCAGGTAATTAATCCGACGCTAACTATTACTTTACCAGTAATAGATTTACGGCAACTGCCACAAGCCCAACGAGAAATACAAGCACGACAACTCACTAGCCAAGAAGCGCAACGTCCTTTCAATTTATCAACTGATTCGTTGCTGCAAGTAAAACTGCTGTGGTTGGATGAAACACAATACATCCTGCTGCTGACTATGCACCACATTGTCTGTGATGGTTGGTCTATTGGGGTGTTGATTCAAGAGATAGCAGCACTCTACACAGCCTTTGCCAGCAATCAGCCTTCTCCTCTAGCGAAACTTACAATCCAATATGCAGACTTTGCATACTGGCAACGCCAATGGTTGCAAGGGGAAGTATTAGAAAAGCAACTGAGTTACTGGCAAAAGCAATTAGACGGCATTTCTATGCTAAATTTGCCAACCGACAGACCGAGACAAGCTGTTCAAACTTACCAGGGTGCAAGGCAATCTCTGCAATTATCAAAAAGTTTGAGCGAAGCACTTTTAGCTCTCGGACAGCAAGAAGGGGTAACTTTATTTATCACCCTACTAGCAGCATTCCAAGTTTTACTTTACCGCTACACACAACAAGAAGATATTACTATTGGTTCACCTATTGCCAATCGCAACCGGAGTGAAATTGAGGGATTAATTGGTTTTTTTGTCAATAGCTTAGTATTGCGTACCCAACTAAATGGAAACCCAACTTTTCGGGAATTATTGAGTCGAGTCAAAGAGGTAGCTTTCGGGGCTTATGCTCATCAAGATTTGCCTTTTGAAAAGCTGGTAGAAGAACTGCATCCAGAGCGTAATTTGAATCAAAATCCGCTCTTTCAAGTTGTTTTTGCGCTCCAGAATGCGCCTATGTCAGCCTTAGAGTTACCTAATTTAATTTTAAGTCCGCTACCATTTGATACGGAAACAACACGCTTTGATTTAGAGTTCCACTTGTGGGAGCCAAAGGTTCAAAATGGGTTATGGGCAGATAGCTCAGAAGGAATTAGTGGTTTTGTAATTTACAGCACTGATTTATTTGATGATGCTACCATCACGCGGATGCTAGGACACTTCCAAATATTACTATCAGGTATAGTTGCCAATCCAGAACAGCGAATTGCACAATTACCGCTTTTAAGCGAATCTGAGTTACATAATTTATTAGTTGAATACAACAATACTCGGTTAGATTATCCTCAAGATAAGTGTATCCATCAGTTATTTGAGAGCATTGCAGAGTATAATCCTGATGCAACTGCCTTAGTATTTGGCGATGAACAACTCAGCTACAAAGAGTTAAATATACGTAGCAATAAACTTGCACATTATCTAAAAAAATTAGGAGTTGAAGCCGAAGTTTTAGTAGGGCTTTGTGTAGAACGATCTTTTGATATGGTAATCGGGATGTTGGGCATCCTGAAAGCAGGTGGAGCTTATGTACCTTTAGATCCAAGCTATCCATCTGAACGTTTAAAGTTTATGCTTGAAGATGCTCAAGTCTCAGTTTTATTAACTCACGAGCGATGCCTTGAACGTCTGAAAAACTCTAATTCACAAATAATCTGTTTAGATAATGATTGGGAAATTATTGCTGAAGAAGTTGAAGATAATCTTATCAGCGAAGCTAAAGTAGATACCCTTGCTTATGTCATTTTTACCTCTGGCTCAACTGGAAAACCTAAAGGGGTTAAAATTGAACATAGAGGATTGTTAAATCTAGTTTTTTGGCATCAAAAAGCGTTTACAGTTTCACCCCTTGACCGAGCAACGCAGATTTGCGGAGTTGGGTTTGACGCTTGCAGTTGGGAAATTTGGCCTTATCTTAGTGCTGGGGCAAGCATTTATTTTGTAGATGACGAAATCAGGCAAATACCTGAGCATTTACAAGATTGGCTAATATCAAAAGCGATAACAATTACCTTGTTACCAACGCCTTTAGCAGAGAAATTTCTCCTATTAGATTTTCCTCAAGACGCAGCTTTACGAATATTACTCACAGGTGGCGACAGACTAAATCAATATCCTTTAGCTGATCATCCTTTCCAGTTAGTTAATAATTATGGCCCAACTGAGAATACAGTTGTGACAACTTCGGGTCATATTTCTGTTAAGAATAAAGAGAGTTTAGCACCTGTAATTGGTGGTGCGATCGCCAACACGCAACTTTACATATTAGATCAATATTTACAACCTGTACCCATCGGTGTTTCGGGAGAGTTGTACATAAGTGGTGATGGATTGGCGCGAGGTTATTTAAACCGTCCTGATTTAACTGCTGAATGCTTCATTGATCATTCTTTTACTAATCAGTTAAAAACACGACTTTATAAATCAGGTGATTTAGTTCGCTATCGAGCAGATGGCAACATTGAATTTTTAGGTCGCCTCGACGAGCAGGTAAAAATTCGCGGCTATCGCATTGAGTTGGGGGAAATTGAAGCGGTACTGAGTCAACATCCAGCAGTGCAGCAAACTGTAGTAATAATTCGTGAGGATAAAGGGGAAAAGCGCCTAGTAGCTTATGTGGTACTAAAAATAGAATACAGCAGTGAGCAGGAGAATGTGCAATTGCAGAATGAGCAAGTTTTGCAATGGCAAATGCTCTATAACGAAACTTATAATCAACCTACTGATTCCGATCCAAAATTAAATATTGTCGGCTGGAATAGTAGTTACACAAATCAGCCTATTCCAGCAGAGGAAATGCGTGAGTGGGTGAATAACCAAGTCGAGCAGATTTTGACTTTGCAACCCAAACGAGTATTAGAAATTGGTTGTGGAACAGGTTTGATTCTCTTTAGGATTGCACCTGACTGCACAAAATATTGTGCAACAGACTTTTCCCCAGTTTCACTTAACTACATTCAGCAGCAGTTACAAAAGCAAGAAATGCCGCAGTTAACGCTATATCAGCAAATGGCTACTGACTTCGAGAAAGTAGAAACAGCAGCTTTTGATGCAGTCATTCTGAATTCGGTTGTACAATATTTTCCGACTATTGATTATCTGATTCGTGTATTAGAAGGTGCTGTAAAGGCAACTGCTCCAGGTGGCTTTATCTTCATAGGAGATGTGCGTAGTTTGCCACTCCTGGAAGCTTTCCATGCGTCAGTGCAACTGTATCAAGCTGAACCTTCCCTAACCCGCTTAGAGTTGCAGCAACGGGTACAAATGCAAATATTTCAAGAAACAGAGTTAGTTATTGATCCAGCTTTTTTTAGCGCCATAAAGCAACGCTTTCCGCAGATTAATCATGTAGAAATTCAATTGATGCGCGGTAAACATCACAATGAGTTAACTGAGTTTCGTTACAATGTGATTCTTCAGATTAATGGCGAAACTGTTAATAATCCTGGAAACTATTCAGTGCTGAACTGGTCTGAAGATAATCTAACAGTCTTAGCAGTGCGTCAGTTATTAGTTGAGAATCAACCAGAAATATTAAGCATTATCAATGTACCTAATGCGCGGGTGATGTCAGCAGTTAAAACAGCAGAATGGCTATCAGACGTAGAAGGTTTTCAAACTGTAGGTCAAATACGTAAAGCTTTGCAAGAACTCGAAAACTTCGGAGTAGAACCAGAACATTTGTATGCGCTGAATGTACCTTATAAGGTTAATATTACCTGGTCAGATTCAAGTCTTGAAGGACATTATGATGTAGTTTTTATACGGCAAGATAAAGTCGGTAAGAGAACTATTTTTCCACATAGCACAACTCCCCCTCGTCCCTGGCAATCTTACGCCAACAATCCCCTACAAGCCAAAGCAGCGCGTAAGTTAGTGCCGCAGTTACAGACTTACATAGCAGAAAAACTGCCTGATTACATGATGCCATCAGCTTTTGTAATATTGGAATCTTTACCTTTAACAGCGAATGGTAAAGTCAATCGCCGCACCTTAAGAGCATTCCATGATGCAATCAAGCCCCAATTGCCTGAAAATTATATTGCACCTCGAACTCCGGTTGAAGAAGTGCTGGTGAAAATTTTTGCTGAGGTTTTGGGACTTAAGCGCGTAGGAATTTATGACAATTTCTTTGAATTAGGCGGTCATTCATTACTAGCAACTCAGTTTGTCTCTAGAGTGCGTGACGCCTTGCACGTGGAGTTACCTTTGCGTAGCGTATTTGAGGCATCGACAATTGCAGAATTATCTAAGGTGGTGGAAAGCTTTAAAGAAAGCAATGCTCAAAGTCAAGCCCCAGTTTTAGTACCACTATCGCGTGAAAGTCGGCGGATTAAGTTATCTTCCTTAAACGAAGAGAGCAAGGGGCGTTAGTAGTATATGAAAAAATTTTCTACTGAGAGTAGAAAGATGGTAGTAGGCACGACCCGCAGGCATCTTTAAGGGGGATAGATGCCTTACTAACTCTTGCCTTTTTCAAAGATTTTTACAGAATGACCAATTTCCAGATAGTGATGAAGATATTCAGTAATAATCCCATGCATGATTAAATCACGGGCGGCTTGGAAAGGACTGTTTGGTGCTAAAGCATGGCGATTTGTAACTAGATGATTCCAGTTATAATCATCAGTAATTGTACTAATGTATACGGACAAATTTTCATCAAACTGTAGCGATAGCACTGCTCGTGTAAATTCATCACTAGTTAAACACAGGGAGTAAAACACTTTAAAAAGCTCAATTGTTGATTCCAAGTCAAGAATCTTCCAAGGAGGACGGGTGTCAAAATCTATATCTACCTTTACAGGCGTAATACTATCGTAATTTAGTTCTCTTTGTTTGAGTTGTTCTAACCATTGGGGATTTGCTTGTTGCGCCTGGTGATAGTCAAGGAGAAAGTTATAAAGAATCAGGTCATGCTCTAAAAAGGCAATTTTTGTAGCTAAGTCATCAACTGTACGTGGATAAAGTTGAGATTTTTCTATCATTGGGTCAGGCCCGTTATCAATCAGAAAATTGATAATGCTAGAGCCAATACAGATGTGACGCACAATCAAATAACAAGCTTCTGGTGAGACAAAATGCTTGAGGAAAAATGCAGCAGATTTGTGCATAAAACCATGTGCATTAAACTGAAATGGCAGCAAGCGCTTGACAGTCATAATCAGTGCCAATAGCACATTCGCTAGCAGCTTAATAGGAATTAACAGATAGTGGCGAGTCCAAACTTGTAAGTCCCGAATCATGCAAGCTTTTGCAAGTGGGTCAACAGGAATCGCTGCATCCAAGTAGAGAGCATCCCAAGCGTTGGGGTCACGTCGATTATGTAGTTGTGATATCCAAGGTTTATGGGTTTGGGATTCCTGGAGTTCTGGTAGTTGCTTTGACTGTAGAATTTGTGATTCTAATATTTCTTTCATAACTTAATTTCCTCAAGTTGTAATTGATATAAACGAGCAGTGACTTGACTTGTTTTAACAATGCCAGAACTGATTTCAGCAGTCATCCAGTCAGCATTAATAATCGACTGTAGTTTGTTAATATGGGATTGATCATTAGCACCGTGATAAGCTAAAAAAGAAACTTGGTCATCTCGCAAACCCAAAGTTTTCTGAATTAGGGAAGCCCACTGTGCAGCCAACTGATTTCCTAAACCTTCAATAATGAACATACTGCCAATCAGATCAACTGGGTTTTCCCGTGATGCCTGATGGAAAATAAACGCAGATAGCGCTTCCGAACCAATATTTTTTTGAGCCTGAACAATTTCTTCTAACGCGCCCCCAACTGAGACATAGTTGCGTTCTAACATCTGATAGTCACGATGCTCATCTTGTGCATGACCAATAAAGGTAGAACGCAACTTAAAATCTGTCATATTCGATGCAGCACGAGCTATCCAACGCGCTCCCTCCACAACTTGAGGACGCAGATTACGTAACAAAGCTTTGTAGTCTTCCAGAGTAAACGCGCCCCGATGCAATTTGCGAACAATCGGCACAGAACGCAACTGGTGTTCAAACTCCAACCAGACTTGTGCTAATTGACGCAGTAAATCAGATGCAACCGAGTTTGGTTGTTCTGTTTGAATGCTCCCCTGAGGAAAATTAACAGATGCAAATTGAATATTTTCTTCTCTTTGTTGGTTTAGGGAGAGTGAGTTAGGGTGCAAGAAGTTAATTTCCTGGGTTGAATTACTGTTCTGCAAAGAGTCAGATTGTCCTGTTAAATTGCCTCTGGCAACTGTTGATGCTTCTACTACACTCAGCATCATGTAAGCCGTTGTGTAGCGTCCACTCTCCGGCACAAAGCAGAAGATTTTTTCACCTGAGCGCAACTTCCCAGAATAAAATAACTCTTCTAGCATCAGATAAATTGAGGCACAGCCAGTATTACCCCGTGTATAGAGGTTGGTAAACCACTTCTCTTGTGGAATCATGCAATCAGCTTGTTGTAAAAGCTCAACGATTTTTCCTCGGAAGAAGTGGGAAGAGTAGTGGCACAAAAGCCAATCAATTTCCTTTGGTTGAACTCTTCGGGACTCAATCAACTTCAACCAACCTTCAACTCCCAATTTGATTACATCATCTAGTCGGCGGATATTTTGGCGTAAATTAATGGCTCCAGAAGCAGCAGCATCAGCATAAGATGGATAATCCATCCAACTTTTTTGACCAGTTTCATCTTCTGTACCAGCATACATACATAAAGGATAAGAATTAGCATGAGAAACTAGTTCAATCCACTCAATTTTTAAACTAATATTGTCGGTTCTTGGCTGATTCTGAATTAAGAATGAGCCAGCACCATCTGAGAGCATCCAGCGAAGAAATTCAGTATCAAAAGGTAATTTTCCTCCATCTTGGAATCGAGATTGGGTTTCAAAGTGAGTGCGTTTAAATAAACGAGACGCTAGTTCGGATGCTACAGCAACAGCAACCTGTTTTTCCCCCAATTTAACTTGAGATGCTGCATACTTCAATGCAGCGACACCAGCACAACAAACGCCCTGACTGGAAGTAATTTCTAAAGAAGAAAACTCTGGTAATTCGCCATGTACCATACTGCCAAATCCGGGTATCAATAAATCAGGCCAGCTAGTAGCACAAGCTAACAAATCAACCGCAATCGGTTCTAAATTCATCTTCAAGAGTGCATCGCGTACAGCAGCAGCAGCCATCTGGTTATTAAGATAGGTCGTGTTCTGCTGTCGGTCAAGAGCATAGTAACGCTGTTGAATACCATTACTTTTGAGGATGCGATGTCTGGCTTTAGAAGGCTGTCCACCGATTTTACCCAGGTAGTCTTCAATCTGGTCATTGCTAATCGGTTCACCTGGTAAAAATTTCCCGATACTGTTGATATAAGCGCTGTTCATAGTAGGAACTATTTGTTAAATGGTAGATAGCTGTACTAAACCTTTTGGCTCACCATCAGCCACGCCGATAGCCTCACCCACCTTGGAGGCTAGCTCTTGGTAGAAGGAGCCAGCAGATCACCGGAATGTGCCGCCCTTATTCAAAGAGGAAAAAATAGAGGAGCGTAGTTTACCACCGCTCTCCTCGCCTACGCTGATCAAAAGCAGAATACTCCAGCACCTAGATGGATCAACGGTTAACACTACTCATGTCAGAGTAGCGCTCACCTGCTGCCACACCTTTTGGTGCAACTGCTTCAAGTCGATTCAACTCTTGTTCAGTCAGGGTAATTTCGGTAGCTGCAACATTCTCCTCCAAGTAAGTACGGCGTTTTGTACCAGGAATTGGCACAATATCTTCTCCTTGAGCGAATAGCCATGCTAAAGCAAGCTGACTAGAAGTTACTCCTTTTTCGCTGGCAATTGCCTTCACTTGCTCTACTAATTGCAGGTTCTTAGAGAAATTTTCACCTTGAAAACGAGGAGAATTTCTTCGATAGTCATCAGGTGCCAGATCATCAGGACTAGCGATCGCACCTGATAAAAACCCTCTTCCTAATGGGCTATAGGGAACAAACCCAATTCCTAATTCCCGCACAGTAGGTAAAATTTCATCCTCTGGGTCGCGGCTCCACAAAGAATACTCTGATTGTAGTGCGCTAATAGGATGAGTAGCTTGCGCCCGTCGAATTGTCGCAGGGGCAGCTTCCGAGAGTCCTAGATAGCGCACTTTACCAAGCTTGACCAACTCTGCCATTGCCCCGACAGTATCTTCAATGGGTACGGTTGGATCTACGCGATGTTGATAATAGAGGTCAATCACTTCAACTCCCAGGCGTTTTAGGGAGTCATCGCAAGCTTGATGGACATATTCTGGTCTGCCACTAATCCCTTTCCAACCACCGTCTTCAGTGCGGACATTACCAAACTTGGTTGCTAATACTACTTGATCTCGGCGATCTTTAATTGCTCTGCCTACTAGTTGCTCATTAGTAAAGGGCCCATACATATCAGCAGTATCGAGAAAATTTACCCCAAGTTCTAACGCCCGATGAATTGTAGCGATCGCCTCAATTTCATCACGACCACTATAGAACTCAGACATTCCCATGCAACCAAGTCCGATATTTGAAACTACCAACCCTTGTTTGCCTAACTTTCTGGTTCTCATAAAATCATTTCCTAGTCAGTAATTGGTCTTAGAATATTAGGTGTTTCAGGATTATCCCTTTCTGGATCACCAAGTCATCTATTATTATAAGTATTTACTGATACAAGTAGGTTGATTTGCGGGGACTTCACATTCATATTACCAGCCCTGTTCAGGCAGCTTTCTTGTCAAGCAATTTAAATAGTAGCAGTGCGATGCCTACGCACTCATTCAAGGGTTCGCGTAGCGTCTCCAAGAGAGGAAAAATTACGAGCGTAGGCGCACCCCGTCGTAGAGATCACCCTTTCTTTATCTCTCCATAAAACGACATTGGCACAAGCCGCAGCAAAAGCGGATCAATCCGGTCTGGGTCGCAGTGGTTGGGTGCGATCGTGAATAATGTAATGTCACCTGAAGAGGTGGCTTGCTTTCCCTTACTCGTTGCTGATAGTCAAAAATCTGAGATTTCCATGTTTCTTGATATTAGGCGTTAATGTGCAGCCCTATTTATTGTAAATATATGAGTATCAACTGATGTAGAATCTAACAATTAGGATATAAAAGATGGACTCCGACCCGATTAAAGATTTAGAGATTGTTGCTCATATCATGACAATTGCTAAAACTCATAAAATTAGTACTAAGTCAGCTTTGGAATTCTATTTCAAAAAAATGGAATTGGAACTAGAAGAGAAAAAGAAAGAAAACACAAATTTATCTGACAGTTTAAAATCAAGTTTAAGTCCCCAAAATTGGGAATCAGTGATGAAGTATGTACGTCATCACCCCACCAATGAAGAACTTTCCCAAGCATACTACCAAGCTAAAAAAGAGGGTAAATTGAAGCCAGCTATATTGTTAGTGGGTGGAGATTTTTACTTTAGAAACTCTGATTTTGTGGGTAATAAATATCTGACGCCAGGAATTACGGTTGAAGCCGAAGTGTACGATGACACAATTTGTCATGTTTGGATCTCACCAATTGAGTGCGAATTTGTTTTTATAGATGAACTGGAATTTATTTAAGATTTGCTCGATGTCTCTCTAAAGAATACAGCCTATACAGCAGATTTCAAGTTGGTGAAGTACACAAGCTAAGTCTTAAACCCAGGTATAAAGCCTGTTTTACTTCTGTTAGCGCAGCGGGGCGTAGCCCATTCTGACGCCTTGGCGGAGCGTCTCCGGCTCCGCTTCTGAATTCTGCTGTATCTCGTCTACTGGATTCACCTAGCCACATTAACTAGTTACTTTACCAAGAAACAAGGTAGAGTAACTTTTTTATTTTCTCCAATAAAAATATGGCGTACTATTTTGCTAAACCGAGTGTACGACCAGGAAAACCAGCAACGTCAAAATATCGAGTTGAGCCAACGGTTTGATACTTCAGGATCGTTTTTAATCCATTAGTAGCTGGTTGAGATGTCAGAGTATGAGATTTAAAAGAAACTTTTCTGGCTCCTTTGAGCAAGGATTCATGTAAAACACGACCTATAAGTTTTCCTTGATGGGGAATCTTCAAATTTAAAATCTCAGCCAAGGTAATAGCCACATCAGCATTACTCACTGGTACTCGGTCTACAAAAGCTTTCTTAAAGTCAGGGCCCTTCACAGCCATATGATTGTAAGTATCAGCACGACTAAAAGAGCCATGCATCCCCTGTCCTTGCTGCAAAGAAGAGTCTGCAACTTCTACACCGCAGGCAGTTGGGTTGCCGCAGCCAGTATCAAATGTCCTAAAGTTTACCGCGATCGCCGGACTAGGAAGATGAGATTTACCATGAAGCCCGATCGCACTTAAGGGTAAAGTTCCTGGAATGGAGCCTAATGCATCATCTACAAATAAACCGCTAACGTAATCTTCTTTTAAGAGGATATCTACAACTTGTTTAACAAGTGCTTTGCGATTTGCAGTATTAGGTAAATAAATCAAATCTGAACCACCGTTAGCAGCCACTAACACATCAGGTTTATTGGGTTCTTTACCAATCAACCCGTTTTTAGAAAGCTGACCCTGAGTTGGATCAACAGCAGCATTTTGCTTATCTGGATCAAATAAAGGCAATTCTAAACCATGAGCGATATCAATACCTAGAAAACCAGGTGGCAAAAATCCTTTCGGAACATCGGAATAATTAAGTGTTGTTGAGTAGCTGGTTTTGCTCTGTTTGCTGATGGTAGAAAAACCGTGATCAGCCGTCACAAAAATATTTGTAGAAGGTTCTAAATTTAGCTGTTTGAGAACGGCACGGATTTGGCCGAGATTTCTATCGACATTTTGACGAGAAGCGAGTGAAGTGGGGCCATTAATCCCTGGAATGAGAGTATTTAGACTATCACCTTGGTTATGCTGAGTTCCATCGGGATCGCGTGACCAATAAATTAAAACAAAAGGTTTTTGCCGTTGCTTGAATAGAGGTAATAGCACTTTTGTTGTGACATCGGCAAAGTATTGTTGTTGAACTATATTAGCTACTTTTGTTCCTGATACTGTGCTGTTGCCAGGTTTGCCATTATCTCCTCGCGTTGGAGATGTTAAAGCAATTCCATTTTTGGTGAATAGTTCAGCTATTTCAGAACTCAGAGGAATTCCTGTTTGAGAACCGGTGGCATCATCAATTATGATTGTGGGTTTACCAGTTCGTTGAGTTACATCTTGAATTAAGACTGGCCCAATCTTCCCCACAGCTGCGGTGCTAAATCCGGCTTGACGTGCGGCATCTAATAGGCTTTCTTCGTTTAAGTAATTACCATCAAAGTGTTGGTTGAGTTCTCCCAAAACAGCGTCATTTTCTAAGAAAGGAACTGGACTGTTACTGGCACTATTGACAGGAAAGCCAACATGAATTGTGTTGCTAAAATCGCCAGTGTCACCGAGATAATGCCCAGTAGCGATCGCAGAAGCATTAGCTGTAGTAAAAGTAGGAAACAGCGAATGGCTGTTGACAAAATTTACACCCTGTTGACGAATTTCATTAAGATTAGGAGTTTCCTGAGCATTAACTTTACTAGGCCGCAATCCATCGGTAATGAAAATTATCACATTGTGTTGAGGTCTTATCTTAGCAAAACCTGAAACTATCAATACTGTAACGAGTGTAATAGTGGCTAGTAGAAGAAAAGTTTTATATATCTTAGGTAAAACAATCTGCATACATCTCCAAATGTTGATATTTCCCGCTCTTTGGGTCTTTAGTATTCAATTGAATCATGGATCAAGCTTGATTGCGTGTTAGCTATAAGGGACTGACAGGAAATAAATTATCCATCTTGTGGGGTGGACAGCGTTCGACTGAGCGCTCACGCCGAAGTCCTGCCCGCCCTGAATATGGGACGAGTGTTCGCGTAGCGGCACGTAGTGCGGACACTCATCCCACAAGAAAATTTGGGATGTTTTTTTATTTGTCAGAATAGATTTAGAGGTGAACGCAACTATTCCACTACCCTCCTTTCGGTTGCAATTGTGAGAATGAGTCTGACTCGCTACGATGGCATTAGAAAGCTACAGCATCTGAGTATGACAAAGCAAGACACTCCACTTACGGAAGACGCGCTAATTAAAGAAGTCTGTCGGCGAATTCGGGTAGCCCGCAGTTATTGGGATGCCCACAACAACGCTGCCTGTAGAGGTGAACGCAACCGAGCATTAGCCCTTTACAACACTCTGAGCAAGGAACAAAAAGAACAGATTCCGCAAGTATTGCGGGTGTGGTTGCGTTACCGCAGTGAGAAATACTTTGGCGCACACCGAACGCCGCCAAAGTCAGCACGAAAATCAAAAACGCCATGATATAGCAATCCTAAATCAGTTGTGAAAATTATCGAACCGCCATCGCGCAGCGTCTCGCAGAGAAGAAAAGAAACAGAGAATTTCATAAATCATTTAGGACTGCTATAGCTGACGGTGGCAACAATTAAGACCTTGTGAGGTGGGCGAGACGCCCACCTCACAAGAAATAGTTGAGTATTTTTTTATTTGAATCTATCCCACTATTCTAAAATTTCCTACTTCTTTTCGTAAAATGTGCTTGAAAACCTTAATTTTTCGTTTTCAGTTCTCAATAAGCTTAAGCTTTGTAGCACAAATATTATTAGTGGGACAGGTTCCAGTATATTTTCAAAGTGGTATGGAAAGCAGGACATTAGAATTATGCAGCAAGGCGGCATGAACGAAGAGGAAAAAAAATACTTAGACTTTGAAGATGATAATCCACTACTGTCTAAAGTCATAGAACGGAATATTCGCACTATTATCCGTCTTCGGCTTCAGGCTGCTAAGAAACGAAACTTGCAAGACCAAATTGCCGATGCTATTACGTCTTTTTCAGGACATATAGTTTTTGTTTACGTACATATTGTCTGGTTCGGAGCTTGGATTGCTTTGAACACTGGAAAAATTGGTGTGCATCCGTTTGATCCATTTCCCTACGGATTGTTGACAATGGTAGTATCGCTGGAAGCAATTTTTCTGTCAACATTTGTGCTAATTAGTCAAAACCGCCTTAGTGAAGAAAGTGAGTATCGCGCCAACTTAAACTTACAAATTGCACTACTGACTGAGCATGAAGTCACACGAGTATTGCAAATGCTTGATGCTATTCAAGACAAAATGGGGATTGACAATGATGAAGACAGTGAGCTTGCTGACTTAGAAATGGAAACTAAGCCCGAAGATGTGCTAACTGAAATTGAGCGACTTCAGCAGTTAGCACTCAAGAGAAAAAAGCTCAAAAAACGTAACCACAGATAAAGACTGTGATTGCCATTCGACAGTACGCTCTCGCGTCAAGACATACCAAAAAAGCTAGTCTTTTTCTTGAATGCGTGAATGCGTGAATGCGTGAATTTATTTCTCCCCCCACTTCCCCTGCCCCCAGAAGCTATAAACTATAATTTATGGCATCTACTATTCAGGCTCTACCAACAGAAGTCGTATATCTCATTACAGCTGGAGAGGTAATTGACTCTTTAGCTTCTGTGGTGCGGGAATTGGTAGAAAATTCCCTAGACGCAGGTGCAACGCGAATTGTGGTTTCTCTATGGCCGCAGCAATGGCGAATTCGTGTGGCAGATAATGGTTGTGGAATGAACCTAGATGATTTGCAACAAGCAGCCACAGCCCACAGCACCAGTAAAATTCGCTCTAGTGCCGATTTATGGAAAATTAACAGTTTGGGGTTTCGTGGTGAGGCGTTGCACAGTTTGACTACTCTGGCAGATTTGGAAATTTTGAGTCGTCCTCTGGGTGGAAAATTAGGATTGCGGATGATTTATGGCGATGGTGGGGAAGTTGTGCAAGTTGAAGTAACTGCGATCGCACCTGGTACAGTAGTTACAGTTTCTCATCTTTTCGGTAATTGCTCATCACGTCGTCAGGGATTACCCACAGCAGCACAGCAAATGAAAGCCGTGCAAGCCACAATTCAACAAATCGCCCTGTGTCATCCCCACGTCACCTGGCAGATTTGGCAAAATGACCGTCAATGGTTCACTATCTGTCCCGCCGCCACAACTGGGCAGCTGCTACCGCAGATTTTACCCCAAGTGCGACAAGGTGACTTGCAAGAAGTGAAACTCGAAATACCCAACCCTCCAAACTCCTCACTCCTAACTCCTCACTCCTCACTAAATTTAGTGGTAGGATTACCTGATCGCTGTCATCGTCATCGTCCAGATTGGGTACGTGTAGCCATTAACGGACGGATGGTTAAAACACCGGAGCTAGAGCAAACAATTTTATCAGCATTTCATAGAACATTACCACGCGATCGCTATCCAATTTGTTTCTTACATCTTGCCATTTCCCCCGATCAAATTAACTGGAATCGCAATCCAGCAAAAACAGAAATTTACCTCAACGAAATCATTTATTGGCAAGAGCAAATTACCCAAGCAATTAATCAAGCACTCAGCATCTCTTCCACTAATCTCAAAGAAGCTGTTCACACAACACGAGTTAGTAAATTACTCAAAGCCGCAGAAGCCAAAGGCAGCTACAATTTTAATCCTCAAAATCCCAACGAAAATCACAAAAATCCTAACTCCTCACTCCCAACTCCTAACTCCTTGAAGGCTGTCGCTCAAGTTAGCAACACCTATATTGTGGCGGAACATTCAGGTGGTATGTGGTTAGTGGAACAGCACATTGCCCATGAGCGAGTTTTGTATGAGCAATTGTGTGATAGTTGGCAACTTGTCCCTATCGAACCGCCAATCATTCTTTATCAATTGTCACCAGCGCAAGTATCGCAACTAGAACGCATCGGTTTAGAAATAGAACCCTTTGGCGAACAACTTTGGGCAGTCCGTAACATACCCGCACCTTTGCAGCAGCGAGACGACTGTGCAGAAGCAATTTTAGAACTTAGTTTGGGGGGCGATTTACAAACAGCCCAAGTAGCTGTCGCCTGTCGTAGTGCCATTCGTAATGGTACACCCATGAACCACCAAGAAATGCAGACACTTTTAGATGATTGGCAACGCACTCGCAACCCCCGCACCTGTCCCCACGGACGCCCAATTTATCTATCCTTAGAAGAATCAGCTTTAGCCCGGTTTTTCCGGCGTAATTGGGTAATTGGTAAAAGTCATGGAATTTGATGTTTTCGGTGAGACATCTTTAGTCATCTTACAATAGGTGTAAAAATGAAACCGACAACTAAAAAACAGCACTAAATACAATATTTCATTAATTGGTAGCGAATCCTCTGCTTACCTCTACGCCCCTACCCTGCGGGAAGGCGAAGCGCCTATGCGTTTAAATTCCAACTCTCAATTCGCCAAGGTTTTACGCAAAGCTGTACTAAGAGAACAAGCACAAAATTGGAGAGAAAAATGGAATACAACATGGGGCAAGTAGATGCTATAGCACATATTTATCGTCTTAGACAATGCTTAGGTGAAGGAACTGATATAGTCAGATGGTGGAAAATGCCAACAGGTAAATGTTACTTTATTCAAAGCATTACAGGTGAAACAATAAAGAAAAATCCAATCCCAAAAATTATTACATATAGAGAAATTAACCCAATAAATTTTGATATCATGCTTCAAAATTTAGTTTTACTAAATATCATGGAGTTTCAAATGGACGCAGAACATGGAATCATGACTAACTATAATGATTTTTATTATGTAGCTCTCGAAAATGGATCTTCTCATTCTTTTACTTTATTGTGTGGTTATCATCGTGATCCTAGATTTAACCAGATAATTGATATTCTTCAAAAGAATATGTGAAATAATTTTATTAAATTAAGAAAATTATAAATAGTTGAGCAAGTAAATATACTAACAAATAGTAAATCTAATTTAATATCTAATTCTTGTTAAATCACTTAAAGTTTCTTGGCATTTAAAAAAACATGAATTACCCCGACATCAAACATGAAACTTTGGGATATCTACGGTATAATTCCGAATTAGATTGGTATGAAAGCCAAGTTATTTTCTATGAAACACAACTTTCAATTAGTCTTTCAACAGATGATAACGATAAGGTCGAATCAGCATTGGACAGAGCTAGTAGTGTTATACGAGATTTCAAGCATTATGCTAAAGATGCAAAAGAATATGCTGTTGAATATGCTAAGAGCCAAGTTGTTAGTAATTAACCCTTTCAGATTTTACGCTAATGCAAAAACTCCACTAAATTCTAGTAAGTGGAGTAATTAATGTTAGAGTTTCAGCAATGAATCATCACTAAAATCGCTATTTGCACTGCACAAGCGAAATTAGTCTAAAGATTTCTTAAGTTCGTCTTTAATGTTTTCTACAGTGTGAGCAACTTGGGCTTCAGCTTGCTTTGCTTGTCCTTCAGCTTTCTCTTGTGGATTACCGGTTATTTCACCCACAACCTCTTGAATTTTCCCTTCAATATTTTTTGCAGTAGCTTCTATTCTTTTTTCAGCAGTCATAGTTTTTATTTCCACTTTATAGTTGATTCAGCTATTACATAAACTAACAATAGCGTATTGTTTTTTACTTCCATCAACCGATAGAATAATTTGGTAAATTATATTAACCTAAGATAGATGCGGGATGCCACAGGAACACGCAATGTAAAATTGGATTACTAGCCAAACCACAACTGATAATGATGGCGATCGCATTGATGTTTATTGTGGTTTTCTTGCTCAGTCACATAGAAGGCTTTCGGAAACGCAGATATACCTGGTTAGCTGATCAAGCTGCAATGAATAGTGTAGAAGCGATCGCCTCTTTCATTCTCATCTAGCCCGCCTTAGAATTCATTCTCAGTCCTAATAACACTCATTCGTCTTTAGTACGACTGAGAAAAAGTAAAGTTATGGTCTGTTTTAACTGACTTTAGTTATGAGCCGCGGAACTTGAGTTCTGGGCGGTTTATGTCTAGAACCAAATAGCCCTAGATAATTTATTTCTTGGAAATCCTTAAGCTTTAACCTTGGCTTTTGACCAAACGCCGTTTTCATCTTCATCATATTGCTGATGAACAGTCTCCCAAGCAGCTTGTTCAGCCGTGAACTCGTCATTTTTCTCATTAAAGACAGTGTTATAGCGCTCAATGAACGTGCGTTGAGCTTCATTAGAAAGATGAGCGCGAACCTCAGGAGACAAGTCCTCTGGACTGTTGCACTGTCCAGGACAAGGGCGAGCAAAGGTTTTTTCAATCGTGTTAATTTCTTCGGCACCAGCACTTTCGAGCAGCAATTGAAATTCGCCAGCGCGATCGCTCGGAACTTCTGCCATCAATAAGAATTCGCCAGCTTGTAAGCGGGTTTGGTAGATAGTCGCTTTATCTTCTGGCATCCCCAAAGTAGTTAAAACCGATACTAGACCTGCACCTGCACTACCTGCGATCGCTCCACTGGCAGCCCCCAACAGCACTGCACCAATAGGCCCTGCTGCCACGATTGAGCCGACAAAGGGAATAAACAATACACCTACACCCGTGAGCAAGCTGAGAAAGGAACCAAACAAGGAACCAAAAACTGCCCCTGTTCTCAAACCTCCCAGAATCACATCTTTTTTACTAATAAAGCCAGCGATTCTCGTTTCCGACTGGAAGTTTCTGCCCATGACCGAAATATGATCTCTAGGCACACCCCTATCTAGTAAACGTCGAATCACATCATCAATTTGCTTCTGTTCTTTGAATACAGCAGAGATAGTACGCTCTGCTTTATATACTTCAGGCACTTAAATACTCCTTGTTTTATGTTGTTTTTGTAATGAATCAGGACTTACGCATTGACAATAAATAGTAAATATGTGTAACGTGAATAACCACATCTTTCGTAGGGGTTTAGCATGGCTTTTCCCCTACAGCATGGTCTATTTACGAGCAAAAAATAATTAATCAAAGCCTGAAACAACCTATTTTTGTTAATCCACATCATGATGATTTTGTATAGTGCGTAAGTCCTATGAATATGGTAAATAGGTAGATGCAGGCAGATTAATTCTTTCACACCAGTTGAGGGAAGAATTAATCCTCCCTCAACTGGTTTGACAGTCAGCCATCCTTAACTCAGACGTTATGAGTTATACACCTACAGGTGTCTTAGCCTCTGCTGCTGGCTTTCTACCATCTGGATCTAGTGCTTCGCCTTCAATAAATGAACGCAGCATCCAAGCTATCTCCTCATGCTGTTCCAGCAGTCCAGTTAAAAAGTCAGCAGTTCCCTGATCGTGGAACTTTTCACCAGACTGATCCACATGGTCTCTCAAGTTACGAATAACCTGCTCGTGATCATCTACTAGATTAGCTACCATCCCTGTTGCTGTAGGAACATTACCAGCATGTTCCTTGAGGGTAGCAAGCTTGAGAAATCCTTCCAATGTGCCAACTGGGAAACCGCCCAAAGCACGAACCCGCTCTGCCAAGGCATCAATATTCAGAGTCAGCTTTTGGTAGTGTTCTTCCCACAGCTGGTGCAAAGAGCGGAACTGAGGGCCAACGACATCCCAGTGGTACTTTTTGGTTTTCACCAATAGTAGATAGGCATCTGCCAAATCTTGATTCAACAGATTAATTACACCTTGACGCTGTTCTTCTGTCAAACCAATGTTTATCGCACGCATTGTTTTCCATCCCTAAGCAAACTTATCTATTAACTTATCAAATTTTCCAAATAATCCACATCAACCAAAGGAAACATTATGAGTTTAAATTCATTACCTAATTCATAATTATACCTATGCCTTAATAGGTAGTATTAAGCCAATAATCTAGTAATTAGCGAACTTTCTTGATTTTTTGAGCTACAAAAATAAAAATATTAAATATAATAGTTAATTAAGACATCTGTAATCAAAACTATCTAAACGCAGTTTTCCCAAAAATGCTCAGGGTGAACATAGTTTTATACTTAATTTAATTTGCCAGATTAACATTCCTAATCAGTAATGGGTGACTGCTTTTAGGCAATCACCCATTACTGCCGAAAAATTACCAAGGTATTAACTCTGTTACTTCCCTGTAACTTTGTCCAACAATTTCTTTACATTGTCTTCCGCTGAGGTTGCACTCTGTGAATTTTCAGGACGCTTCTGCTTGTCAATATCAGCATCTCCCTGAACCTCATTTAGTCCTTTGTTGGACTCCTCTTGAACCTTTTTCAATCCAGCTGGTGGTTCTTTAGCGGCTTCGTCAGTTTTGCGCTGAATGTCAAGCAGCTGTGTAGTACCTTCGGTCTGGTCACTTTGGTAGCTATCGATTGCAAAAGCAGGAAAAGCATTAGATAACAATATTAAGGCACAAGTAAAAGCCACAACTAGAAAACGTACTGGACGCAACATAGAAAAAACAGAAGCAATAATCTTCATTTGAAATCCTCAATAACAGCTTTAACAACGCAGAACTTTGACTGAAAGAGCGGAAGCTCATAACTTTATTTGGCAAACTTGAGCAATAATAAAACTACCAAGCTACCCTTCAATCTGGAAGTTCTTGAAAAACGAACCTGACGAAGAAATTGTCTTTTGTATTTCTGCATCGAATTAGTCAGGGATAATAAGCAAATACCACCTTAATTCATTAGCAAAATAATTACACTTCACATTGACATTCTTCGTTTCCAGATTCCCTGTTTTTACTTTTACTTTGAAAACGCTAACGCCTGCATCAATCTCTAGAATGAACTTTCCTGTATCTGTAGTTGCAATAAAATCAGTCTCTAGGTATATCGACTTAATATAGTTTTGGCAGGTTAATGGCTCTACTATTTATGTTCAGTTAGCTCGACTTTATCCAATCAAACGATGTTAACCCGCATTATTTCTCAAGGCTTTCAATCATGAGCAGGAGACTTTTAATATCGAGGTTAGTTTGGGTGATGTTAAAAAAGTTCAAGTACTGAGGGATAAGGGTTTTAGCAGATGAAATCGCAGTTTTGGTAAATGGATAAAGTCGAGCTTAATCCTGTTGGTAATAGCATTTGAAACGCGCTTACCCTGACCAGAGACACAACTCAGGTCTCAGCAGTATAGGAAAATTGCTTGATGGAAATGGGGTATTGGGAAGAAGCAGGGGAGAGGCAGAGTAGGCGAAAGAGGGACATAGGGATAGACAAAGGGGCAGAGGAGATGTATTTTAAAATGCAACAATGAGTCTTTGATACTCTTTAAGGGACTGACAAATAAAAAAATACTCAATTATTTCTTGTGGGGTGGGCGGCACAAGGGCCCGTAGCCAAAGGCGCTCATGTTGCCCACCCCACAGTAGTAGTAATTTATTTGTTGTCAGTCCCTAATGAGGCTTAGAACTCCACTCTTTTACCCCTCTGCCCCTCTGCCTCTGAAGAGTCCCCATTCCCAATTTCCTCTAAACTTGATAAGTCTGCCTTATTACCTCTTCTATTGAACTTACGCGATGGAACATTTCTATTAGTTCATGGGATCTTGTTTTTCGCTTCGCCAGCAGCACTTTTAACGGCGTTAAATAATCAACATCTGGGTCATCTCCCAAGGCAACTTCGGCTGCTTGCAAGACTTTGGTCGCATTCTCAAAAATATCCTCGTTGTCAAACCCTTCTTTTGCAGAAAGTTGATGTAACGCTGCATCGGGTACAGTTGCTCTACCCAGCAAGGTTTCATCTAACACCAAACCTTTCAATAATGTCAGCAAAGCCGCATAGATGAAAAAATCATCACAACTATCACAAGCCTTAAATTCAATTCGTCCCACTTCCGCCGGAATGCGGGCAATTTTTGTTAAGGAAGGTATGCTATTAATCAGTTGTTCCTGTTCCTGAACAAAAACCAGAGCTGCTGGTCTTTTTCCAGTTCTGATAAACGTTCGTACCGATAGCCCATCCCATAAACCTCCATTATAAAAAGGGGAACTATAACTAAAAGGGACGATATAGGGACTGTAATAAGTTAACTTTCTGCCAATATCAATCACATCTTCAGTAGACAAATCTGCCACTGAAATATTTAAATCTGGCCCGTATGTCACCATGTGAATATTAGCAGTTTGTTCGTCAGGATCAGCCTCTAGCTGTTTAATTTCATAATCGTTTAATGGGGGTTGAGGCTCAAAAACCGGATTATAGGGATTAAAACTGACCAAAACTGGTGATAAACCAAAGTTAGCAGCAACCTCACGTAGTAAGTGAAAACTTTCTGATAATTCAGCAATAGCGCCTTGAATATCAGAATGTATAGTTGTTCTAATTTCGATACCTTTAGCATGACAGTCTATCACCTTGTCGGAATCTGCAAATCTTTCAAATCCCTCAATGTACCATCTCTTCATCTTAATACCCGCATCGCCGATGCGTAGTTGAGGATAGTCACTGGGGTATGTGGGTAGCTTTTCAATAATTTGATTGAAATCAGCAAATTTTGTGTGGGAAAAGTCAGCAAACTTTCCTTCATTGTTTAAGAAAGCGACTTCATGCTCAATGCCAAATAAAAACATTATGTATACCTTTATCGTTTATTGAAGTAGGTGCGTACCCAGTTGTCGAGGATAGTTCCTCGTAAAGAACAGCCTATATGGGAAGATTTTGCAGTAGTAAGTTGATCAAATTCGTAATCATTCGCTGCAATATCTCAGATGATTTAGGGTCAACTATAATTTGGTCTGCTGCTGGAAGCTGATAATCTCTAGCTTAGAGGGGAATTAGTAGTGTTTTTTGAATGACATCGAGGTTAACTTTCGTTTTATTCATAAATACCTCCACAACACAAATTAAATCTTCCTTTTCAGTTTAAGTAGAAAAGATTCTCAAGATTACTCTTCAAATGGATTTCACCCCAAGATCCGACTGTTGCGATTTGAAAACTTCTCTGGTTTATGTCTCTATGTAGCGATGCCTACAGCTGGCTACGCCTACGCACTTTCTTGATTTTTCTCTGCTGCCTCCACTATCTTCATAGTTACTGGGTAGGGTAGCTTAGTATTGACTGAGGAAAGCTTGAGACGTGAGTTTATGACAAGTACCGTTCAATCCCCCTACAGCAGCGAACAGATTGCCGCTTGGTTGCGTGGACTGCTGACCATTGCTTGGGCAGATGGTAATTTTGATGCTCAAGAACAGGAATTAATTGCCAGTATCACCAAAAATGAATTAGCTTTTGGGATTAAATGGGACTCACTAGAGGTAATTACACCAGAGGAATTAGCCGCAGTATTGACTAAAGGTACGCCAGCAGCGGAAAATTTCTTAAGGACAGCGGTGATGGTAGCGATCGCAGATGGTACTTATTCTCACTGCGAAGATCAGGTTATGCAACAGTTCTGCAAAGCCTTGGAACAGCCGGAGAATTTACTCCAAGCCCTTCGCCACACCCTAGAACGCCCACAGCAAATTACCCCGACTATCCCCAGCCCTGGACTTACAAAGCGTCAAATTAATGCACTATGTCCCCTGCGTGACTGGCTGGATGGGCTAGATATTCAAGACCCAAGAGTAGCCCGCTTTTTGTGTAAAATGATTCCCTCCCAGTGTCCCTTTGAGCGGGATGTCACCCTATTTGGACGCAAGATTGTCCACATCCCGCCGATGTGTAAAATTAACCCCTTATATGAGCAACTCGTGAGCTTACGTTTCCGCGCCCTCTGCTATCTGGCAGATAAATGCGGTGAAGATGTTTCAGCATATATTTAGTCATTAGTCATTAGTCATTAGTCTTTAGTCTTTAGTTAAGAAGGATAATGTCAAGTAGGAGGTTTCAAGAATTACGGGTTTATCAGTTGGCAGAACGATTAGCTGATGACATCTAGAAAATTGTTAATGGATGGGAGTCATTGCCAGAAGATAAAGTAGGTAAACAGATTATCTGTTCAGCCGATAGTATTGGTGCCAACATAGCAGAAGGAGTAGGACGAGGGAGTTATCAAGACAATCAACAATTTGTCAGAATAGCAAGAGGATCTTTATATGAAACTCAACACTGGCTAAGACGAGCATATAGCCGTAATCTGTTAACAGATCAACAGGTAGATGCACTCAAGCTAATGATTAATCACCTAGCACCTCAATTAAACGCCTACCTAAAATCAATTGGCAATGTTCCTGATGACCAATAACTAATGACTAATGACCAATGACCAATGACTAATGACTAATGACTAATGACTAATGACTAATAACTAACTATGCAATTTATCGACCAAGCAAAAATTGAAGTTGAAGCTGGTAAGGGCGGCGATGGTATTGTCGCCTTCCGACGAGAGAAGTACGTGCCGACTGGTGGCCCCTCTGGTGGTAATGGGGGACGGGGCGGTTCGATATTTTTCGTTGCCGATGAAAACCTGCAAACCTTGCTGGACTTCAGATACAACCATCGCTTTCAGGCAGAAAAGGGTACTCGTGGTGGGCCAAATAACTGTACTGGGCCAGGAGGAAAGGATTTGATCATCGAAGTTCCCTGCGGTACAACCATTTATGATGCTGAAACTGGCGAATTGCTGGGGGATTTAATTGAGTCTAAGCAGACTTTGCGGATTGCCCAAGGTGGTAAAGGCGGACTAGGAAATCAGCATTTCTTGAGTAACCGTAACCGCGCCCCAGAATATGCCCTCCCAGGATTACCAGGGGAAATAAAGCAGCTGCGCCTGGAGTTAAAACTTTTGGCAGAAGTTGGGATTATTGGTTTACCAAATGCTGGTAAATCCACTCTAATTTCATCTTTATCAGCTGCACGTCCAAAAATCGCAGACTACCCCTTCACTACCCTGATCCCAAATTTGGGTGTAGTGCGGAAACCTACTGGCGATGGTACTGTTTTCGCCGACATTCCCGGACTAATTGAGGGAGCAGCTCATGGGGCAGGACTGGGACATGATTTCTTGCGCCATATCGAGCGCACGCGAGTGCTACTTCACTTGATTGATGCCACTAGTGATGATGTAGTTAGAGATTATAACACAATTAAGCAAGAATTACAAGCTTATGGACAGGGTTTAGCAGAACGTCCGCAAATTTTGGCACTGAATAAAATTGATGCAGTTGATCGGGAAACTGTCGATTTGGAGGCGTTAGCCACCCAACTTAATCATCTCTCCTACGCCCCGGTTTTTGTGATTTCAGCTGTTACTCGCACCGGGTTAGAGCCGATGTTACAGGAAATCTGGGGAATTCTCGACCAAATGAAGGTTCCTGAAGAAGTTGAGGTATTTAGCTGACGAAATAATGACGAATTATGTTGAGGTATCCTGAATCAGGGGAATCTTAATCACAAACTCAGCGCCTTGTCCTGGCTGCGAAAGACATTCTAAGGAACCGCCATGTCTTTCTGTAATGATCTGGTAGCTGATGGCAAGACCCATCCCCGTACCTTTGCCGATGGGCTTGGTGGTAAAGAAGGGGTCAAATAGTTGTTTATTAACATCTGCTGGTATTCCCAATCCGTTGTCGGCAATCCTAATTGTTACCTGATTTGGCTCTTGTAGTTGAGTGCAAATGCGAATTGTCGGCATTGGGCATTGAGAATTGGGCATTGGGCATTGGGCATGGGGCATGGGGCATTGGTTATTCCCCTTGTCTCCCTCATTTCCCTCATTTCCCTCATTTCCCTCATTTCCCTCATTTCCCTCATTTCCCTCATCCCCACTCCCCACTCTCTCTTCTAAAGCATCGATCGCATTTGACAAAATATTCATGAATACTTGGTTTAGCTGCCCAGCATAGCATTCAACCAGCGGTAGTTTGCCGTATTCTTTGATTATTTCAATTGTCGGGCGCTGGTCATTACCCTTGAGGCGGCTTTGCAAAATCATCAGAGTGCTGCCGATTCCCTCATGGATATCAACAGCTTTCATTTCGGCTTCATCTAAGCGCGAAAACGTTCGCAGGGAAAGCACAATCTCTCGAATGCGGTCTGCCCCAACTTTCATTGAGTTGATTATTTGTGGCAAATCTGATTTCAAAAAATCCAGTTCGATTAGTTCTGCAAAATCCTGAATTTCTAGCACAGGTTCAGGATAATGACTTTGGTAGAGTTGCAAAAGTGCAAGTAAATCTTGGGTGTATTCCTTGGCAGGGGTAAGGTTGCCATAGATAAAATTCACCGGGTTGTTGATTTCGTGTGCCACTCCTGCGACTAGTTGACCCAAGCTAGACATCTTTTCACTTTGAATTAAGTGAGTCTGGGTGTGTTGAAGTTCGCGGAGTGCTTCTTTGAGTTCTTGGGCTTGTTGTCGTAGTTGCGCTTCCGACTTTAGCAGGGCTTCCTTGGCTTGTTTACGTTCTGTGATGTCCCTAACAACAGCTACCTGACAGAAAGGCTCTCCTGTTTCAGCATGTTTAACCATAAACAGGCTGCAATCAGTAGGAATATCTATGCCCGTTTGAAAATGTCTATGGCGAAACTCCCCTTGCCAGAAACCATGTTGAGACATCAAAGGAATAATTTGCTCTATCAACTCTGCAAAAGCTTCTGGTGAATGAAAATCAACCAATAATTTAGTTTTGGCTACTTCCAGGCTACTAAGTCCCACCATCTTGAGTCCGGCAGGGTTCACATAGAGAATTTGCCCTTCGATTGAAGCCATGCCAATAAAGTCGCTACTGTTTTCAATCAACGCTACAAATTTTTGCTGTTCCTCTTCAGCTCGTTTGCGTTCTGTGATGTCTAACACCATTGAGGCAACGCCAATCACCTCGCCATTAGGAGCCACTAACGGGTTGTTATACCACTCACAGACCATCGTCCTACCATCTTTAGTGACGTTCTCGTTGACACTAAAACTTCCTCCACGTTGGGTTAACAGGGCGGTGATAATCTCATTTACCTGTTTTCTGACGTTTTCAGGTACTATGATCTCAAAAGGATTCCCCAGCATTTCCTCTGTGGTGTATCCAAAGATTCTTTCTGCTGCCCGATTCCATGTCTGAATCTCAAACTTGGTATTCCATTCAATAATGGCTAAAGGTGTTTGTTCAACCAGCAACGTCAACCTTTGCTGTGAAGCCCTAAGTTCTGCCTCTGCTTGCTTGTATTCGGTAATGTCGCGATAATACCAAATCCTACCGTAATAGTCTCCTAAAGGTGATGTCTCACCACTAGCTCCTTGCTGTTTACGCACGGGTGCAGAATAGCGGTCAAAAATCTTTCCAGATTTCAGGAAAATTTCATCACGGCTGCTTTCCTCTGGATGCTGATAAAGATACTCCACCTTAGCCTGAAATTCGTCTGGATTTACTAGTTTGTCTAGTACCCATCCCAGGAGTTGGCGATCGTCCCGCGTTTGGAGTACTGCCGCAGGAATTTGCCATAACTTGGAGAATTTCTGATTAAATGATGTAACTGTAAGATTTTCATCAATAATCAGAATTCCGTCGATGGAAGCTTCTTGTTGAGCTTGCAGTAAAGCATTAATCCGGTGTATATCTTCCTCTGCTTGCCGGTCTGGTTCTTCCAGGGTTTCCCGAAGTGCCTCGCTCTTTTGCATGAGTTCAGTAAGCTCAGTAACTCTGCCAGTCACACCCAGAACTTTCCCGGCTTCATTCTGTAAAATTATGTCTCGAATACTACCCACCAGAAATTTATGACCAGTCTCATCCTCAAAGCAAGACTTTTTTGTAGAGATGAGATGGGTTATACCCTGAGCATCGGTAAAAAGATCCTGGTTCTCATTGGTAATATTTGCGGTGAAAATCAGTTCATCTTTTTGCCGCAACACATCAGCTTCTGCTTGAGGAAAAAAATCATCGTCTGACTTGCCAATTAATTCTTCTCGGCTATGACCGACAAAATCACAGTAGGTATCATTAAGTAATACCCAACGATGTTGACGGTCTTTGACAAAAATTGGGTCAGATATGCCATTGATAATCTGATGCAGAAACGCCAGGGAGAAGTTTTGCTGCTCCGTGTTTTGTTTTTGCGCGGGGTTATCTAAGAATCTAGGATGGTTCATACCCGAATTTATCTCTAAAATTGAACTAAACAAAAGCCGTTTAGCTCCGTGTGTGTCAGCATGAGTAGTATTTATTATTCCCAGACTAAATATGGATGCAACAATCAAACCAATCTCTAAGTTTTAGTGTTTCCAGGGGACTGGGGATTAGGAAGATTTTGTTCTCTACGGGAACAAAGACGCACTAGCGATGCCTGCGGCGGGCTACGCCAACGCATTCATCAACTGTGGCGCGGCTTTTTTGATTAGCATGATTGATACAAATACTTAAAAGCCTTGCTTGCTCGTAAAAAAACGGAGTTAGACTAGAACTCCAGGAAAAATGTTGAAAGCAAGGTTGAATAACCTTTTAGACAAAAATGAGATACCAGGTAGGGGGTAGTCTTCGCAGTGACGATCCCACATATGTTATCCGTCAGGCAGACGAAAAACTTTATACAAGCCTAAAAGCTGGTGATTTTTGTTACGTCTTCAATTCTCGCCAGGTGGGCAAATCATCGCTACTACAGCGCACAAGTTATCGTCTCAGACAAGAAGGCTATAGTTGTGTTTACTTGGATGTAACCACATTGGGTAGTGAGGATACTACACAGGAAGAATGGTACAAAGGTGTTATTATCAGCTTGTTCTACGGCTTAAATCTGGTGGGAAAAGTCCAATTTAAGCAATGGTGGGAGATGCAAGCAGGTCTTTCCTCAGTGCAAAAACTACACCAGTTCGTAGAAGAAGTGTTGCTGCCAAATGTTCAAAGCGAATCTCTGCCAGATGCCAAAGCTGAACGTATTTTCATTTTCATTGATGAGATTGATAGTTTGTTAAGTTTGAATTTTCCTGTCAATGACTTTTTCGCCTGGATTCGTCATTGCTATAATCAGCAGGCACACGACCCGAATTTTCAACGCTTGGGATTTACACTATTTGGGGTAGCCACTCCATCTGACCTAATTTCTGACAAACGTCGCACACCTTTTAACATTGGTACAGCGATAGATTTACACGGCTTTCAACCCCATGAAGCCATGCCATTGCTAAAGGGATTAGAGGAAGTTATAACTCAACCTGAAGCAGTACTTGAAGAGATTATTTACTGGACAGGGGGACAACCATTTCTTACCCAAAAACTCTGTCAGCTAATTGTCCACACAGCTTTAAAAACATCTAATCGAAAAATTGATTTACCGCCAGGAACGGAAGCATCTTGGGTAGAACAATTTGTGCGATCGCAGATTATTCAACACTGGGAAACCAAGGACGATCCCGAACACTTCCGCACAATTCGCGATCGCCTACTTTTTAACGAACACCGAGCAGGAAGATTACTAGGGCTTTACCAACGAGTGTTGCAAGCAGAGGAAGCAGGGGAGCAGGGGAGCAGGGGAGAAGAGTTTTCCCCAGACCTCTGCCCCAGACCTCTGCCTCTTCACTCTGTACCGACCGATGATAGTCAAGACCAGACAGAACTGTTGTTATCTGGTTTAGTCGAGAAACACAACGGCTATCTCAAAATTAAAAATCCCATCTATCGGAATGTTTTCAATGCTAAATGGGCGATCAAGCAGTTAGACAATCTCCGCCCTTACTCGCAAACATTCAATTCTTGGGTAGCCTCTTCCTTTAAAGATGAATCTCGTCTTTTGCAAGGACAGGCTCTAAAAGATACTCAAAATTGGGTGCAGGGCAAAAGTCTGAGTGATTTGGGTCTTGTTGACAATGATTGACCTAGATTGACCTATCTTTTTCTACCATAATTCGGTCAAACCTTTATACCATCTGCAATGTGGGCTGCATGTCGCCCCCTCAGAGAAATATCGTACTTTTAAATTTACTTAGTTGTGAGTTTTTTATAAGATAGAAGACTTATTTTCTGTTGCTTCAATAAACGCCTCAAACTGACCATTAGGCGTCCATTGAATAGCTCCATCTCGTCCTGTAAAAAATAGTTTGGTTTGGCTTTGATTCAGCTCAGATAAAGTTTTTGGATCAAAATTGGCAGAAGAAGCGATCGCCACTTGTGGTTGCAGAGCAATAACTAAATCTTTCAAAGACTGAGGGGCACACCACAGCACTTGTGGGCGAGGCAAACTTCCATTTTTCACTAGTTGCTGCACCTCTTTAGACTTGACATTACCTACTAATAACCAATTCTGATCTAGAATTTGCAATTGTAAAATGGGTAATTGGTCATTGATTAATTGCGCCACTACTGAACCAGTCTTCACCTTTTGACCAACTACCAAAGGTTGGTAGATCCCTTGATGCTTTTGTAATTCTTGTTGAATTGCCTGAATTGTAATGGAATTTTCTGTTTTGGGTGAATATTCATAAAAATTTTTGATTGGT
Organism: Nostoc sp. NOS(2021); assembly: GCF_017115025.1. Classification (GTDB taxonomy): domain Bacteria; phylum Cyanobacteriota; class Cyanobacteriia; order Cyanobacteriales; family Nostocaceae; genus Nostoc. Next base: position 36,828 of record NZ_JABXKM010000331.1, read on the forward strand.
AAACGTTGCATTAATTCCAACCAAGCATTACTATCATTGCCTTGGAAATCAGTTGCGATCGCCCAATTGATTTGATTTACACCCTGCTGTTGCAAAAATGGTAAGATTGTGAAACGTCCTGTACCTTCATCGCCACTATTAATTACAGTTACTGTACCTCTATCTTGAACAATTACAATTGGTTCAGTACCAGATTCTAATACCGTTATCCTAAACAATGTATTTGTAGAATGCCAAAGGGGGATGAATACTAAACCAATCACAATCACATTCGCAAACCACCACCGCCTCTGCCACCAAGGTACTAACCAAACCAGTATAATCAGTAGATAAATCGCCAGAAGCTGCCAACTAGATATGCTGCCTACAGCAACGGAATTTCCGGGCAACTTGCTAAAAAAATCCACTAGTTTAATTAGCCAATCAGTAGGGTAATGCAACACCCCAGCCAGAAAACTTCCTGCCTGAGTCCAAATTAATGCTGCGATTGCACTGATGATTCCACCTATACTAATGATCGAAATTAATGGAGTACTAAGCACATTCAGCAATAAACTATAAGATGGTACAACCCCAAATACAAAAAGTTGCACAGGTAAAGTCCAAATAGTAGCGGCTAGAGGAACAGCAATCAAAGCAGCGATCGCAGGTGGTAGCCATGCTAGGCGGTTGACTAATGCGGGTACTGTTACGATTAATCCCAGTGTTGCTAAAAAACTCAATTGAAAGCCTAAATCCCAAATCCATAGAGGATTAAACACTAATAACAGAGTTGCTGCTAATAGTAATGATCCAAACTGTTTTACCTTCCTTTTTAATAGCAAACCAACTAATGCCGCAAAACCCATAATTACGGCTCTGAGAACCGCAGGTTGAAAACCTGTTAAACTCAGAAAAATCATTAAAGCCAAAAAGCCAAGGGTAAATTGAGTTGCTTTTTTTGCCCGCTTCGTTAACTGTAATATCACACCCAAAATCAAGGAAGTTTGGAACCCAGAAGCTGCTAAAGCATGAGCTAATCCTGCTTGTACAAATAAGTCGCGGATATCGTAGGGTAAATCAACAGCTTTGCTGCCTAAAACCATTGCACTGACAAGAGGCCCTTCAGGGATACCCAACCAACGAACTTGCGATCGGACAATTCGCTCCCGAATTTGCCACCATCCCCATTTACGTTCCTGATCCAAAACATTTATTTGTCGCCCAACTAGACCGGCAAACGTTCCTTCTTGCTTGAGAAACTTTTGAAAGTCGAAACCACCAGGATTGGAAGCCGTCTTTGGTTTGTACAAAACCCCAGTCACAGCAATTTGTTGACTAGGGTATAACCCAGTAGCTTGAAGTATGGGCACTGTGACATACAATTTGCCTGTCACCCCCTTTGGAACACCTGCTGAACCTTTTTCATTTTTGACCTCATCTAGCTGAGTCGCTTCCAGCCAAAATTGTCCCCGCTGACTGCGAGTCAAGCGGGGATTACTCGCCACTTCGCCGCGAACAATCACAAGTTGTTCTTGATTACTGCTATTTCCAGGCGGGACGAACTGACTAATATCTTTTGCGCCTGGTTGCGGCACTCGCCATTGAAAATATAGAGTTGCCAATAATCCCACCAACCCAGCAGCTAGCCATATTCGCGGATGGGGAGTAGTTTGCCAAATGTTAGGCACTGCCTTATTTTTGCTTCCAGCATTTTCTGGTTTCTGAGCAAGTTGCCGTGAAGTGGTGCGTCTTCTAAACAGAATTGCTCCCACTATCCCCAGAACCAAAACCCACACACCACCCCAAGGAACTGCTGTAAACAGCAACCCGAAAATGTAGCCAAGACAAATAATTACACCACTGGTTTGAATCATAAGATTTTTTATAAAAGCAACTGACAACCCGAATTTGCAGCTAACTTAAAAATAGCTAGGGCAGCAATAGAGAAAACTCGGCGTTACTGAATTTGGCTATGAAATTCAAAAATCAAATATTCCAAACTCTTATTATCTGCGCCTGGAGCGCCTCTGCGTGAGCTTTTCATCTTTTTAATTAGCAACGCCGAAAAATTTGTATGCTTGTGGTGAAGTATAGTCCATAAACAAAGCCCGCACAGGCGGGCCTTATTCTTGTAGCCTTAATGACCTTTAGCCATAGCCACATCATAAAGATATACAAGATATACCTAGCTTAAACGCCAGCGCCGCATGGAGAAACAGAACACAAAGTGCTACGCTGACCAAATATGCAATTGTTCTTAGCGGACTTAAGTAGAGCATTTCATTAATTCGTAGCGAATTAAATTTGACAATACTCTGCGTACGCTTGCGTTTAAAAACGCTACAATTTTACGTAAAGCGGTACTTAGTTCGTGTAGCCGCACCTTTTAGGATGTTGGGCTTCCTGCTGAACTCACAGTATCTTTGAGCAAGGGAAAACCCAACTTCTCCCTTTGCTCAACATATAAATGAGCTACCTTCCTAGCCAAATGCCGAATCCTGGCAATATAGCGAGTTCTCTCCGTCACCGAAATCACACCTCTCGCATCCAGCAGATTGAACGTGTGCGAACACTTCATTACATAATCTAAGCTAGGCAAGACCAATCCTCGTTCTGTCAATTGGGTAGCTTCCTGCTCATACAAATTAAATAGTGTCAGCAGCATTTCAGGATTCGACGCTTCAAAGTTATAGATACACTGCTCAATCTCACTTTGCAGGAAAACATCTCCATAAGTAATGTTGTCTGTCCACTGGATCTTTGTAAATGCTTCTACTTGCTGGAGATACATTGTCAGCCGCTCTAACCCGTATGTAATCTCAATCGACACAGGGCGGCAATCAATTCCTCCACACTGTTGGAAGTAGGTAAATTGAGTAACTTCCATCCCATCTAACCATACTTCCCACCCAGTGCCCCAAGCTCCCACCGTCGCATCTTCCCAGTTATCCTCTACAAACCGAATATCGTGGTCTTCAGGACAAATACCTAAAACCCTTAAGGAATCAAGATAAATCTCCTGGATATTATCTGGCGACGGTTTGATTAGGACTTGATACTGATAATAGTGTTGGAAGCGGTTGGGGTTTTCGCCGTACCGTCCATCCGTTGGGCGACGACACGGTTCAACGTAGGCAACAGCCCACGGTTCCGGTCCCAATGCTCTTAAAAATGTCTGGGGATTCTTAGTACCTGCCCCCTTCTCAATATCGTAGGGCTGGGCAATCAAGCAACCGCGATCGCCCCAAAAGTCATGCAATAAACCTATTACCGACTGAAAATTCACGCTTCACCCTTCCTTACTCAACACAGTGCATAAACCATTGTTGCCTACAACCCGGCACTGTGGGCAGTTTCAGAGTACTCAAAAGCAGTCCCAAATATTTTTTGGAAAAATAGTTGACAAGATAAAGGAGG
>NZ_JABXKM010000313.1 GCF_017115025.1 Nostoc sp. NOS(2021)
GCGCTTGGATGGCTCCTCAAGATCAACCCCACGAACAATTTGTATTCCCTGAGGAAGTTCTACCTCGCGGTAATGCTCTCTAAGAATTAAAAGCCGACCATGACTTGAATCAAGGTTGTGATTGCCCAAAATTGACACCACCCGGATTAAATAACTTCCTTGTAATCAGCCAATAAAGTGTCAATATTCCCCATTCTCAAGTGATCTCCCACCTTTTGGTGGGGGATTTTTTTCTGTATATGGTTAATATCTCTAAATTTATGTGTTATATTAGGTGAAGGTGATAAGCCCGGAGTAAATACTCTGCCCTTTTAAAACTAAGACCGCTTAGGCAATAAGGAGGTGATGCCCATGATAGAAAGTAGTAAATGCATGGGTCATCAGGTTGCAGTTAGCCGGCTGTGCGCCGGAGCTGTTCTCTAAAGTTAGCCTTAGTCATCTTGAGAGACTAAGTTAGCTCAAGTAGCTAGGCAAGCTCGGAGTTCCTTCCGGCAGTCTGGTTGCAACCTGAAGACCCGCTAGACCGCGCTGATTTAGATCAACTGATCTAAATCAGCGCGGATAGTTTTTTGTGGGTGACTTTTGTTTTATCAAGGGTTGCTTTTAAAAACTTAGATGGCGATGCCTGCGGTGGTCACTGAGCTTTGTCGTTGGCGCAGCCTCTCGTAGAGAAGTGCGGGCAAAGCCAACGCATTTAAGTTTTCTTAAAAAGAAAAATATTTTGCATCAAACCTTAGAGTCTGACCAGATGTTAGCAATAGCGTCTATCTAGCAAGTCTGATTTAAATATGCACACACGCATTATGCCTTAGTTTATCCTCCCATACTTTCTGTGGGGAAAATAAAAGGGGCTTGCCTTTGTCAGATGCAAGATGTCACAAATATATAAGTAGGAATTTTTTGATATGGCACAACTACTGACTGAAGCGGAAATTCAAGAACGGGCAAAGGTTCTGTCAGGTTGGAGTGTTGAAGACTCCAAGTTACAGATTACCCGCACATTCAAGGATTTTATCCAAGCAATTGAGTTTGTCAACAAACTGGTGAAGCCGGCTGAATCGGCAGGACATCATCCAGATATAGAGATTTCCTACAACAAAGTGAAGATTACACTCACAACACATGATGCAGGCGGGTTGACGCAACCAGACTTTGATGTAGCGCGGGCGATTTCCCAAATCAACTAAGTGATTTATTCTGATATCTTGCACCAGGCGACTGGAAGTCACCGCGATACGGACTAAGGAACGTGAATTAAATAAAATGCAAAACTTCATCCTCTATCTAGCTTCCCTCTCCAATATATCGGAGAGGGATTGAGGGTGAGGTAAGCCAGGGACATAAATTGTATGTTATTTAATTCTTATTCCTAAGTAGGTAAGCGTGAATAATTAAAGGTTCGTAGTAAGGGACTGACAAATAAAAAAATACTCAACTATTTCTTGTGGGGTCGGCGTATCGCTCACTCGTAGCCAAAGGCGGGCAAGATGCCATTGGCGTCAAGTAGTAGTAATTTATTTGTTGTCAGCCCCTAAAATCTGGAGCCGCTGACTACGAATCAATTTAATTAAATTTACATTGCGTAACATAGTTTGATTTATTTTTGCTTACTGACTTACCCTGCGGCAAGGCTTTGCCTATGTTTGTATAGCCGAGCCAGTGTGTTTTAACTGGCGTGCGATTTATACTATAGCTAGGTGGAAGAAGTTATTTTTGATGACAAGCTGCTAAGTGTTTAAAGCTTTGAGCAATTTAGCTTGCGTAGGGAGCGAATGCCCTAAACTCTACTCCCTGCTTAGATATTTAGATAACTATGTGTGACAGTTAATAAGCCGATCGCTGTGATCTTGCCATATATATTAGATGTTTTATAATGTTATGATATAAAGATATGTTTTTGCATAAGTTAATCACATAAGTTTTTAACCCTAAGTTAATCGTTTATTAGCTTTGCAAAAACTAAAATTGTAGTAGTGGCAACTATGCCTCATCCATCGGCTTCAATGAGATGTCGCATTTTTGAGAATTAGGTGGAACGAAGCCAATTATCTAAACAAGGTGTGAGGAGTAAAGAAAAGATGTCTAATCTATTGTGGAAATCCTTAGTGGTTAGCCCAGCAGTTTTGGGAGCAGCATTGTTAGTTTCGACAACAGCAATTGCGGCTCCAAGCAAAACCACTGAAGTATCAGCAGCCAAACAATCGGGTGTAACGCAAGTTACGCAACAGCCAGAAACATTGGCTCAAACAACGATAGATCAAGTTAATCGCTACAGCAACGAAGGCAACCAAAATAACTCTCAGTCTCAAGTAACATCAGTTTCTCAATTTTCCGACGTACAACCAACTGACTGGGCATTCCAAGCATTGCAGTCCTTGGTTGAGCGCTATGGTTGTATTGCAGGTTACCCAAATGCCACTTATCGCGGTAACCGTGCTTTGACCCGTTATGAATTTGCCGCTGGTTTGAATGCCTGTTTGGATCGAGTTAACGAATTGATTGCCACAGCAACAGCTGATTTGGTGACCAAACAAGATTTAGCTACCTTACAACGGTTGCAAGAAGAATTCTCCGCAGAATTGGCAACTCTACGCGGTCGTGTAGATTCCCTAGAAGCGCGGACTGCTGAATTAGAAGCTAATCAGTTCTCCACTACCACTAAACTAGTCGGTGAAGCGGTTTTTGGCGTTACTGATGTGTTTGGCGGTAAAACTGGCGACGCTAACAATACCGTATTCCAAGATCGGGTACGTTTAGACTTGCAAACCAGCTTCACTGGTAGAGACGTTTTGCACACTCGTCTTGCTGCTGGTAATGCACAACCCTTTTCACTAAGGGATAATGCTGGTGCTGCTATCAATACCGCTGAAGGCACACAAACATTTCAAGTTGGTGCTGGCGATGGTAACAACAGTGTCAAGATAGACCGCTTGACATATGAATTTCCCATAGGGCCAGCCCATGTTTACCTCGCAGCTAGTGGCGGACGACACAGCCAATATGCTGCCGTTAACAATCCTTACTTTTTCGACCAAACTGACGGCGGTAACGGCGCTTTGTCTACCTTGGCTTCTGAAAGTCCCATCTATCGGATTGGTGGAGGTGCAGGTATAGCGCTCAATCTACCCCTTGGTAAAGGTGGCGGCATCCTGGGAAATAGTTCAATCACTGCGGGTTACTTGGCATCGGAAGCTAATAATCCTGGTCTAGGTCAAGGTCTGGCCAACGGCGACTATGCTGCTCTAGGACAGTTGAACTTTAGTGTTGGCGATCGCTTGGCTTTAGCTGCTACTTATGTTCACGGATATAGTGGCGCAGGTGGTTTCTTGTTCAACTCTGGTTCCACGTCAGATGGAACTTTTGGAAATGATATTGCAGTAGGTACTAATCAAGCTAACGCTCTAAGTACCACAAATGGATCTTCAACTAATTCCTATGGTGTGGAAGCTGCGTTTAGACCCAGCGACAAGCTGTCAATTAGTGGCTTCGTCTCTTACCACGATGTCGTTGGCTTCGGTGCAAATGATAATTTTCAAGCCTGGAGCTATGGTGTTGGGGTAGCTTTACCTGATTTCGGTAAAAAGGGTAACGTTTTAGGTCTTTTTGCTGGTGCAGAACCCTATTCCTTTAACCGACCAGGTTTTGTTGGTAATGATGTACCTTATCACTTTGAAGGCTTCTACAAGTATCGTGTGTCGGATAACATCTCAATCACCCCTGGTGTAATCTGGTTGACCTCTCCTGGTCAAAACAGCAATAACGACGATGCGATTATCGGTACACTCAGAACAACTTTCAGCTTCTAGAGTGTTGACTATCCACTGACAATTTTGAACTCTATTTCTCCCCGCCATCAGGCGGGGCTTTTTGTTTTCAGTAGCAGCAATGGACAAACCCCAGTATGTAACCGGAGTATACTAGAAAAGTTAGGAGTTATGGCGGGTTTTATATGAATAGACCACAGTAGGGTGGGCATTACAATGCCTACCCTACCAGCGACGAACTTCTAACTTACGCTATGAGCAACTTTTTATGAGCGAGCTTTTCTAATAGAAGTTGGCGTATAAAATTACATATTACGTAATATCCTAACTCTGCCAATTTGAGATTGAAGGAAAAAGCGTTCGATGGTTCCTGAGCCTTGTCGAAAGACTGAGCGCTCACGCCGAAGTCTAAAATCCAAATTGAATGACTCCTAACTTATAACTCCTAACCCCTAACCCCTAACTTATTGCTGCTTGTGGAACTATCGTGTAAATCGGAATACGCAATTCTAGCCTTATTAGAGATGGCTGCTCACTACGAAAGCGGCGAACCGCTGCAAATTCGACAAATTGCAGCACAACAAAACATACCCGATCGCTATCTGGAACAGCTACTAGCAACCTTGAGGCGTGGGGGTATAGTCAAGAGTCAGCGCGGATCAAAAGGTGGCTATCTGTTAACGCGAGAACCCCGGAAAATCATCCTTTTTGAGATTTTGGAATGTTTAGAAGGGTTAGATGTGGGGACTGGTGAAGAAAACCTTAATCCCAAAACGTTAGATAGTTCGGTTATAGAAGAAATTTGGCAAGAAGCAAGTCGCGCGGCAAATTCAGTGTTGCAAAAATATACGCTCCAGGATCTTTGTGAAAAACGAGATTCGCGGCGGCAGTTGGATATCATGTACTACATTTAGTCAAGAGTCATTAGTCATTGGTCATTGGTCATTTGTTGATGACAAATGACCAATGACTAATAACTAATAATTAATAACTAAGGACTAAATTATGCGAATAGCTCGTAACATTACAGAATTGGCTGGTTGTACACCCCTAGTGCAGTTGAACCGCATTCCTCAAACAGAAGGATGTGTTGCGAAAATTGTGGTGAAACTGGAAAGTATGAACCCATCGGCATCAGTTAAAGATCGGATTGGGGTGAGTATGATTAATGCCGCCGAAGAGGAAGGGCTGATTACTCCTCTTAAGACAGTATTGGTAGAACCTACCTCTGGAAACACAGGAATTGCCCTAGCAATGGCAGCAGCAGCCAAGGGTTATCGATTAATTTTGACAATGCCAGAGACAATGATTGGGGAACGACGGGCAATGTTGCGGGCTTATGGAGCAGAACTGGAACTAACACCAGGTATGGAAGGCATGAGTGGGGCAATTGGGCGAGCGCAGCAAATAGTTAATACTACACCAAATACCTATATGTTGCAGCAGTTTCGCAATCCAGCCAATGCAAGAGTGCATCGGGAAACTACTGCTCTTGAAATCTGGGAAGATACCGATGGACAAGTAGATATAATTGTGGCAGGAGTGGGCACAGGTGGTACGATCACTGGTGTAGCAGAAGTTATTAAAGCACGCAAGCCTAGTTCTAAGGCGATCGCTGTTGAACCAGCCAATAGCCCAGTTTTATCGGGGGGACGACCAGGCCCACACAAAATTCAGGGAATTGGTGCTGGGTTTATTCCCCAAGTACTACAGCTAAAATTGATTGATGAAGTGATTACCGTCACCGATGAAGAAGCGATCGTTTATAGTCGGCGTTTAGCTAAAGAAGAAGGGCTACTATCTGGCATTTCCAGTGGTGCAGCTTTATGTGCAGCAGTTCGCGTTGCTCAACGTCAAGAAAATAAGGGACGTTTAATTGTGGTGATTCAGCCCAGTTTTGGTGAGAGGTATTTGAGTACGCCGTTGTTCCAAGACCTGGAGGCAAGGTTAGCGGCTAGCGTCAGTTAACGATACATTGAATTAATGGTCAATTCTAAGCACGTTTCTAACCATTACGAAACTCTCAAAGTTAGTCCAAGTGCAAGCCTTGCGGAGATTAAGCAAGCTTATCGCCGCTTGGTTAAGTTGTTTCATCCTGACAGTAATCAGGAAACAGCCGATCACGAGCAGATTATCCGCATCAATGCAGCCTATGAGGTTTTAGGCGATAACCAAAATCGCCGTCATTATGACCAACAACTGCAAGATGACTCTCAAAAATTAAATAGCGATCGCCAACAGCGTACAGCATCAGCGCAAAAGCATTACCAGACAAGACGAAAAACCGGACGGGATGTTGACGAGCAAGTTGAGGAATGGCTGCGCCAAGTTTACCAACCAGTTAATCGCTTACTTTGTAACATTTTGTATTCTCTAGAAGAACAAATGGATCAATTAGCGGCTGATCCCTTTGATGATGAGTTGTTAGATCAATTTCAGGAATACTTACAAGCCTGTCGAGATGACCTCAAGCAAGCACAAATTACTTTTCGCTCCCTGCAAAATCCCCCTAGTCTTGCAAGAACGGCGGCTCACCTCTACTACAGCCTCGATCAAGTAGCAGATGGACTCGAAGAGTTGGGTTACTTTCCTTTGAACTACGATGAGCGTTATTTACACACAGGTCAAGAACTATTCCGCATAGCTACGGGATTACACTGTGAGGCGCAAGCGTCTGTAAAATAATTTAAGAGACTGCATTCTTTGCCTCTGGTAAGGTGAGAAAATATGCGATCGCAGCATCCCCTAAACCTTTTGTAGCGATCGCACCAGCACCAGCTGCCACCAAGCTACCGAAACCAGGTATAAATTTTAAGGCAATATCAGCAATACCGATCATGCCAAGATTTGCTCCAAGACCTACTCCCCCATTTACAAAAAAGTCTTTGACAGTTTGATCAGAAAACTTCCGTCCACTTAGCCAGCCAATATATGTAACCATAAAAGTCTGAATAGTAGCCACTACTGGTATTGCTGCACCTGGAATGGGATTGATAGAAACAAAACTACACAAAGCAGTACAAGCTATAACAGTTGTTATAGCAACATGGATCTGAAACTTTTTAATATGCGCCATTCGTGCTAATGAGCCACGTATCTCGCTTGGCGTATACTTGATCATTGTTTCCACTAATTCAGTAATATTCCACCGATGGTCTTCATCAGGAAGAATTAAACCGTTCCTTCCATCTTCATATTCAGCGTATGCAACAGTAGGAACAACATCTATAACACATTTGCTTAATCCTTGTCTTACTTTCAAGAAAGCAAAAAAACTTCTAACTTGTTCCTGAACATTGCGATTTTTCCGTTCATTGTCAGTTGGTAAAGAAACTTGCGGAGGTGCTAATTGATCACACTTTGTCAGAACTCCAATCACAGGTAAATCGCGCCCATACAGTTTCTTAATTTCTCCAACGATTAATTCACAGGCATTGAGGTCTTCGTCACTCGCACTATGAACATCTGTTGCTTTACACAATAAGAGAATGACATCTGGGCACTTTTTTTTCACAGCTTGCATGATGCTTTCAGAAGGTGTTTTGGCTGAATCATATTGCCTTGGTGCTTGAGACTCCTGAAAACCTCTTGTGTCTAGAATATGGAGTAAATCACTGCCATTGTGATAATATTTCTTCCATTCAGCCATGCCTGTTTCTGGTGCTGTATCACTGACTTCTGTAACCTTTAAACCACAAATGGCATTAATGAGAGATGATTTACCGCATCTAGTACGACCAATTACCATAACTCGTGGTGGACGTAGCCCTTGGATGACAGAACGTAAATCGTTCAATTTTTCCTGAAATCGCTCTTGAAATGGGATAAATCCTGGGATTGAGTTCACAACCTTTAGGAGTTCTGTTGCCAGAAATTCATTACGACTCAGCGCTTCATTATTCTCTTGAAAAGCAGCCATATTTCAAACTCCAAGTTTGACGAGCATTTTTCTTCGTATATTATTCCCAATACTTCGGACAGAATTAAGTATGGTAAAATCGCTGAAACTCTGACCAGCCGTAGAACGGGATATTTTTTTCAACATTGGGTTTAAGAGGCTGTTTGTAAAGTATCAGTTTATACTAGCCCTGGCGACTAGAAGTCGCGGCTACACAGACAAAACCTGCCTCCGCAGGTTAAAAACCCTTCATTTTTTCTTAGTCCACGGAGGTGAACTTTGTTTGTGTAGTAGCGAATTCTATTCGCCCAATACTTTTAAAACATCCTCTAAGTTAATCTTTAAAAAATGCGTCGTTTTTGCCAGAGAATACCCTGTAAGGCTTTCGGTATCGTTCTAAAATTGTCCGAAGTATTGATTCCCCTAACCACTGACAGAGAAATTAGTTTATTCTGGAGACAGAAAAAGATTAAGAAATTTTCAATTCTGCTCCCAGTGTACTCATGCAATGTATTGTTAATCGCCGCGCCCAGTTTTCGGCAAGTCATCGCTATTGGTTGCCAGAACTGAGTGAAGCCGAGAATATTGAGAACTTTGGTGCTTGCTCTAGATTTCCGGGACACGGACATAACTATGTCTTATTCATCTCCCTAGCCGGGGAATTGGATGAATATGGCATGGTGCTGAACTTGTCTGATGTGAAACACGTAATTAAACGGGAAATTACCAGTCAATTGGACTTTTCTTATCTCAACGATGTGTGGGCAGAATTTCAACAAACTCTGCCCACCACTGAGAATATTGCACGGATTATCTGGCAGAGGTTAGTACCACATTTGCCTATAGTCCGTGTGCAGTTATTTGAACATCCTGAACTTTGGGCAGATTATATGGGAAACGCAATGGAAGCCTACCTCACCATCAGTACTCACTTTAGCGCTGCCCATCGGCTAGCTCATCCTAACCTCAGTAACGAAGAAAACACTGAGATTTATGGTAAGTGCGCTCGTCCCAACGGTCACGGACACAACTATCATCTAGAAGTCACTGTCAAAGGGAAAATTGACCCACGCACCGGCATGATTATTGATTTAGTTGCCCTGAATCAAGTGGTAGAAGATTATGTAATCGAACCATTCGATCACACCTTTTTAAACAAAGATATTCCCCACTTTGCCGAAGTTGTGCCGACTGCTGAGAATATCGCACTTTACATTAGTAATTTACTGCGATCGCCTATTCAGGAATTGGGAGCTAAACTTTATAAAGTAAAATTGATTGAAAGTCCTAATAACTCCTGCGAAATCTACTGCACGGAGTCAGAATCAACTTCAGCCAGCGCATCCGTGAATCAGCCAGTATTGGCACGAGTTTAGGTAATTGGAAACTTAGGCATAGGACATAAGGCCGTGTGCAACTTTCTTTCAAACCTAACCCCCAACCCCTTCCCTACAAGGCTATGCGTTACCCACATCTTTCTTTACAATCTTGAAACCCATGTTCTATAACCGTCTTAGACACTGAGAATTTAGGCATACTTGACAAATTCGCTTTTAATCTTCTCGCTAAAACTGCGTTTTTATTGAGAATGAACAACGAACGAATCTGGGTTATAAAAACCTGAGTCAATACTCTCGCAAATGTTAAGAAAGATCCGGGTAATGGATAGCCTACAAGGGAAGGGGAGCAAGAATTAAAGTCTCTCTCCCTGTGGGGGAGAGGAATGGAAGCGGGGTTCTAAGAATAAGTTGCACATCGCTTGACATAGGAATTTATCGCATCCCAATGCCCAATGCCCAATGCCCAATGCCCAATGCCCAATGCCCAATGCCCAATTCCCAATGCCCAGCTAGAAAAGTTTACTAACTAAACAGTTAAAACCAGGTAACAAAGGACTTGTCAGTTCATCTTGACTAAATAAAGTAACTGCTAACTTTAATGCAGCCTGCTCACGACGATAAACTTCAACTTTCTTCTGTATAGAATCGCAAATCCAATATTCTTGAACCCCTTGCACTGAGTACAGCTTTAGCTTTATTTCCTTATCGCGTTTCTCGTTTTTTTCGCCCGGTGACAGAACCTCTACTACTAACTCTGGTGCGCCCGTAAGGTGTCCAGCCTCATCTAGCAAGTTTTTTAACCGTTCATGACTTGCCCACACCACATCAGGGATCACATTGTCAGAATCTGAGAAAATAATTCCAGGTGCGATCGCAGCCTGACCTAAACCAGTTCCATCTGACCAAATCTTAAGAACTGTAACAATATTGCCACAACTTGATTGATGATCCCAACTAGGTGATTTAGTCACAAATAGTTCTCCATCAATAATCTCATAGCGATTTCTGCGATCGCCAGCAAAGAACTCTAGGTCAGCAGTCGTCCAACGCACTGGAGTTGTTTGCATAGAAACCCCCTAGCATTTTCTTAAATCATACTTTTAAAAATACCGACGACGGGCGGAATGTCGCAAATAGCGATAAATGCCCCACGCTAAAACTCCAAAAAAGAGATTTAGCAAAAACCGAGTAAGTATAAACCACAAAATATCACTGTCAAAAAGCTTCGACGGACTCAAGGGACTAATTTTCCTGGCTAAGAGAAACATCCCAAAAATAGCATTTCCACCCAGCACGAGGGCAAACAGTACTAAACTCCTCTGCCAGTAACGGCGCTGGGGTGTACGATCAGAGATCAGGGTAATGGCGGGTTTGCCTTGTACTTTTCGCAGTAATTGTTCCAGTCGCCAAAACATCCACAACAGAAACGGAAATAAACCATAGCTAAGGAAACGTAGGGGTAGTGAGTAACGCCAAGCACTAGATAGGACATTAATTAGGGCATGACAGATTACAGAATTTAGCCAAGCCCTAAAAATGAAATTCCTGTCTCGATTTAACCGAGTGTGGGAGGAAATATAAATTCCCAAGGCATATCCCCAAGGTGCAGAGAACATGGCGTGGACTGGCGTACCGATAGTACGGTCAAGAATTGATGCGGTACCGTGGAAAAGGTAAATCCAATTCTCTTCGGCAGTGAATCCAAGGGCAACGGCTATAGTGAAGAGGAAAACGGTAGAGTGAAGTAATCGATACCGGCGTTGCAAATAGCAGGTTGGGACAACAACTGCTGCCAATTTGCAGCCTTCTTCAATTGAACCTACTTCCATAAGCTGCCGCAAGGCTACACCAGGAAGCCAACGTTTGATCTGTTGCCAGTCTAGAAAAGAGTTGGCTACAATTTCAAAAATCCATTCGAGGCTAAGGGCTAAGATCCCAGATATTGCGCCGATGATAAAGAACATCAGCAACTTTAACATCGGTGGGGCAAATGGCACCCGACAGTAGTAGTAGCCTAGCAGCAGCAACGGTGGTATTGCTGCCCACAGCAGTAGAGAAAAATCAACCACTCACCTGAGCGATCGCTGTGCGGTGACGGTGGGTATTGTTAGTGATAGTGGGAGTTTGGAAACCTGCTTCAACAATAGTTCGCTCAATGTCCAAAGCGAAATATTCATCTAAATACGGTTCAGTACTTTTGAGCAACGTCAAAATGTAAGCTGGCATTTTCTGGTAAACTTCAGAATTCGGGTTCATGTCCATGATTGCCAAATAGCCACCCGGACGCAGCACACGCCGCATTTCAGCTAAAATCTGTCGGGTTGCCGACTGGGGTAATTCGTGGCACATCAGGAAAATGGAGACTAAATCAAAGGAGGCATCTGGTAGCCCAGTAGATTCAGCTTGGGCATGAAGCCAGTTTATTTTAGCTTGACGTTGTTGGGCGCGGTAATTGGCAACAGCTAAGAAGTAGGGAGATAAGTCCAAGCCTGTAATTTTGGCATGGGGATAAATTTCTTGCATGGTAAATGTACTCAAACCCACACCACATGCCAAATCTAGGATGTCTTGGGGTTGATTGGGGATTTGCGCTTTCAGGATATCGTGGTAACTTTGGCGCAGTTTAGCATCTCCTTGCGCTCCAGCATCCTGCCAGATTCCGGCATGGACAGTACGAGCAGCAACTTCTAGCTCCCAAGCGGCTTTCCAACTGAGGTCTCCACCTTCGTAGGCATGGAATGAGGTGAGGTAGTAATCAGGGTAGGAAAGCTGAGGATTTTCTACTTGAGCTAGATCAGCCTTCCAATCACGTGCCTGTAGTGTTTCGACTTCTTGCGTCCAAGGTACACCAATTCTCTCGGCACGTTTAATCATCATTTGTCTAGCTTGATGCTTGGCTAGGTTAGCTAAAGGCTGGATTGCCAATATACCATTCACCAAGCGGGAAGCTAAACCAGGATTAGTGTTTACAGCAGCGGTCATAAATTAATTCGCGTTCAACAGCCTTTTCTACTTATGACATACTTGCTGGACGGCAGTCTAGAAATGAATTGAATTGTATAAGTGGGGAGTGGGGAGAAATCAATTCAAAATTCAAAATTCAAAATTCAAAATTGTACCCTTACAGGGAAGCAAGCTACGCGCAGCGTCTCGTAGAGAAGAAAAAGACTGGGGAAGATGAGGGAGTAGGAGATAAGGCAGACAAGAGGAATAATCAATGCCCAATGCCCAATGCCCTATTTTGTAGTGGGTTTGAGAGCTAACAACATTTCCAATTCACTGGTGGATTTATCGAGGCTAGTAGCGGTAACACCAAAACCACGAATGGAACCCAGGATGGTGATAGTATCGGCGTTAGACGAGATCAAACTATTGATCAGGGGCAAAGTTTTAGTTTTATCCATATCTAGGTAGAAATAGCCACCGTTGGGCTTTTGCAAAGAACCAGTAACGGCTTTGAAGGTGTCGCTATTGTCGAGAGATGGATTCTTGCGAGCGGCAACTACTTCAGCAATTGGGCCACCAACAGCTACAAATACAGTATCTTGATCCAGCCAACCATGCGCCAATAAAGCTCCTTGTCGGGGGATTTGCCATTCAGTTACGTCTTTACCACCAATATTTCTGTTGGCGATGTTAATTTTTTGGGTTTTGGCGAGGGTATCCAATTTTGTCAAGGTGGCTTCGGCAGTTTTGCGATCGCTAGTATCAAATACTAAAGCACCCCCAAAACCAACACTCGCTAATACCCCTTGATTTGATGGAATCGCACCAAAGGCGAATTCCCCATTCATCCAGCCAAAAATATCCTTATCCAGGTCAATATTGACAAATTTCAGTTGCGATCGCGCTTGTTCCAGAGCTTGCTTCATTTCTGGATAATCTTTTGACTGTTCTACTAGCGCTTCCCAGCCACGGCTGATGCCATTTCCGCTAATCAGAGCAAAGGTATCAGTGGGAAATTGCCCGACTATTTTTCCCGGACTTGATTGATACTGAAATTTATTTAGTTGCGGATCTAAATTGGCGATCGCTTTTACCCGCACTCCCGCATCATCAACACCAATACCCGCCACCACAGATTTTATCTGCTTAAGTTGCGTCAGGGCTTGTGGAGGTAACTGCTTTGCCTGCGGATTTGCGGCTGCTAATTGCTGTACCATCCCTGCATAGTCTGGTACATAAATTTGAGCAAGGCTGTTTTTTACATCCACTCCTTTGCTGAGAATGCTACCGGCACCTTCTTTACTGGCAAAAGAAGACTGTCCCTTAAAGGTGTCAATTGCTTGTTCTACAGCTTGCTTTTCCGGGGCTAATACCAAGTGACTATTATTTAAAACTACGCTATATGTCGGCTTGCCATTTTGTGTAGTTTCGATAATTTTTTGACCTTGGTAGTCAGATTCCTGGAATTTCGCCCCTTTTTCTGACTTCAATTTGTTAGCAAAATTCAAGGCACTGAGTTTGTCCTTGATTCCCACTACTATCAAGATATTCGGTTTCTGCTGTAAATTTGTTGGTACATTAGGTGCCCCAGACGGCACGTTTAACTGCGCCGGTTTCACAGGATTTGGTAGCAGTACAGCAATCATGACACCACCAGCCCAAGGCTTTATGTCTTTTTCATAAGAAACGTTACTTTCACTGAACATTTGCTTATTGAAATTTTCCAGACCTTTTGCCACTAACTTTTGTGCTTCTGGAGTGCCAAACTGCTGTAACTTTGCCCAAACTTCAGGGTCAGTAGTAATATAAGTTGCCATCAATGCTGTTGAAGGTACTACTTTAGCACTACCTAGAGCGTCTGAACTACCTCCTGATGGGCCTTTAAAATACGTATAAGCCGCTATACTTCCTGCTACAACTACAGCGACACCAACAGCAGGAATGAAAAACTTTGATTTACTTTCAGGCATCTTATTATCTATCCTCTTTTGCTCAGATTGTCACCGATATTTATACAAGTGTCATTGTAGAGTTTTCGGATTTATCAATAATTTCCGCTCATTGATCGGTATTTACTGATAAAATTAGTAGTCCTATAAGTTAGCAAGTCTAAAATTATTCTCAAAAATACTTCAAAAGGATGATGGGCAAATCTGCAAATGATATGCTGTTCATCTCAAACAAAATAGCGTGTTCAGCAACAGCAAGCTATCCTAAAGTTATAAAAATAATTAGGAGTATTTGTACTTAATGAGAATCTATCGAGGTGCAAGAGACTCTTGACCCGGTGACAAAAAAGTGAAAAAGATCAGGAAAAGTAAATGCGGGAGGGATATGGAAAAAAGTCCAAGGATCGGCAGCCGACCTTCGGAAATTCGGGTGAGATTAATTTCAATCCCCCAATCCCAAAGGGGAATCCTCCCCGCCATACAGCCCTGTTGATTTGGGAAATACATTTAGACACCGCTATTTTGCTTAACTACATCCAGCCAAGCCAGACTTTTCAGGATTACAAGGTCAGTAAGGATCAATGTCGAAGTATTATTTTGATACAGATAATAAGGGACACAAACCTTTTGAGTTACCGGGAGCAAGACCACACTACAACCCCGATCGCCCCGGACAAGTAGAGCATATTTTTCTCGATCTCAGCTTGGATATCCCCAAGCAAAGCTATCAGGGCAGTTGTAGCATTCGCCTCTTACCAATCCGTAATGGCATTGACCGTTTGACTTTGGATGCTGTCAATCTGAATATCGAGTCTGTGCAGGTGGACGAGGTGCCACAAAATTTTGACTACGACGGGGAACAGCTTTCCATCCAACTTTCTGAGGCGACCCAGATTGGTAAACGCTTGCTGATTGCGATCGCCTACTCGGTGGCAAAACCGCAACGCGGTATTTACTTCATTCAACCAGACAAACACTACCCAAACAAGCCCACCCAAGTTTGGACTCAGGGAGAAGATGAAGACTCTCGCTTTTGGTTCCCCTGCTTTGACTATCCCGGACAACTGTCTACTTCGGAAATTCGCGTGCGTGTTCCCAACCCTCTGGTGGCGATTTCCAACGGCGAATTAATTGACACCACAGAAGATGGTGATTACAAAATCTACCATTGGTCACAGCAACAAGTTCATCCTACCTACTTGATGACTTTGGCAGTAGGTGATTTTGCCGAAATTCGAGACGATTGGAAGGGTAAACCAGTCACCTACTACGTAGAAAAGGGACGGGAGGAAGATGCTAAACGCAGCATGGGCAAAACTCCCAGGATGATCGAATTTTTGAGCCAAAAGTATGGCTATCCATACGCTTTCCCGAAATATGCTCAGGTTTGCGTCGATGATTTTATCTTTGGCGGGATGGAAAATACCTCCACAACCCTGTTAACAGATAGATGCTTGCTGGATGAACGCGCCGCCTTAGATAACCGCAATACCGAAAGTTTAGTCGTCCACGAACTGGCGCACCAATGGTTTGGTGATTTGGTGGTGATTAAGCATTGGTCTCATGCTTGGATTAAGGAAGGGATGGCTTCCTATTCTGAGGTGATGTGGACAGAACAGGAATATAGTCTCCAAGAAGCAGCTTACTATCGTTTATTGGAAGCTCGTCGTTACATTAGTGAAGATAGCAGCCGCTACCGCCGGCCGATGGTAACGCATGTTTACCGGGAAGCTATTGAACTTTACGATCGCCACATCTACGAAAAAGGGTCTTGTGTTTATCACATGATTCGGGCCCAATTGGGAGATGAATTATTTTGGCTGGCAATTCAAACATTTATCCAAGATAATGCTCACAAAACCGTAGAAACAGTAGACTTACTCAGGGCGATTGAAAAAGCAACCGGACATAATCTTTTGTTCCTCTTTGACCAATACGTTTATCGTGGTGGTCATCCCGATTTTAAAGTGGCTTACTCTTGGGATGGAGATGCTAATTTGGCAAAAATTACAGTAACTCAAACCCAAGCTGCTGAAGATAAAAATGGCAGTAAGGATTTGTTTGAACTGAAAATACCTATAGGTTTTGGCTATGTACAGCAGGATTCAGCTGCCAAACTCAGCACTTCATTCTCCGCACTCACTACTTTCACTGTACGGGTGAATGAACGTGAACAAAGCTTCTACTTTCCCCTAGAAAATAAGCCCCAATTTATCAGCTTTGATGTTGGGGATAATTATCTAAAAACAGTAACTTTAGAGTATCCAATATCGGAGTTAAAAGCACAGTTAGAATCTGACCCCAACCCGATTTCGCGCATCTATGCAGCAGAAGCTTTGGCAAAAAAAGGTGGGTTAGAAGCAACAAAAGCACTGTCTGCGGCGCTAAAAAATGACCCATTATGGGGTGTGCGTGTGGAAGTGGCGAAACAACTAGCCCAAATTAATTTAGATCAAGCCTTTGATGGCTTAGTTCTTGGGTTAAAAGATAAAAATGCTTACGTGCGACGATCTATAGTGGAAGCACTTGCTCAAATCAAAACTGCTGAAAGCTATAAAGTTGTCAGAGGGTTAGTGCAAAAAGGCGATCCCAGCTACTACGTGGAAGCAGCAGCTTCTCGTGCGATCGGGGCGATTGCATCTGCAAATTTGGAAGAAAAACCCAAGGAAGACAAGGTATTAAAGCTGCTAAAATCCGTTTTAGAAGAAAAGGCGGGTTGGAATGAAGTTGTGCGGAGTGGTGCGATCGCTGGTTTAGCTGAATTCAAAACCTCGGAAGCAGCTTTAAATCTGCTGATCGAATACACCAAACTCGGTGTACCACAACCCCTACGTTTAGCCACAATTCGCGCTTTAGGAAAGATTTCTGGAGGTCAAAGTCCGGTTAATTTAGAACGGATTTTAGAAAAATTAACAGAACTAGCCAAAGAAACCTTCTTTTTAACGCAAGTGGCGGTAGCAGCAGCATTAGGACAAATGGAAATACCCAAAGCAGTCGGGATTTTGCGATCGCTAGCTGAACAAACAGCCGATGGGCGTGTACGTCGCTATGCTGAAGAAGAAATTTCCAAAGTGCAAAAGAATATTGGTTCAGAAAAAAACCTGCGTCAATTGCGTGAAGATTTCGACCAACTCAAACAACAAAACCAGGAATTGAGAAGCCGTTTAGAAAACTTGGAGGCCAAATCTAAATAGCACTACATGATAATTAGTAAACTTTACCCATCCCCTTCTCTACGAGAGGCTGCGCCAACGGGGCGGGAATAGGGAATAGGGAACAGAAAAGAGAGAATTAGCCCCGTTCGCGGTAGCGTCTTGTAGAGTTGCAAGGTTTTAAGCCGTACTTCGTCCCGCTTTGCGCTTTCGCCCCTAGTGGGCAAAAAATCCTTGTATCGCAAGGTAGGTTGAAACCCCACCCCTTGTGGGTGGCTTAATTTTCCCTGTTAAGAGTTAAGAGTTCCCTTTCATGACTTTTCAAACATCCTCTTAGAGGATGTTTGAAAAGTCGTAAAGTATACTAGAAACCCCTCTCCAAACCTCTCGCCGAAGCGGAGAGAGGCTTTGAAACCCCCATTCCCTCGTAGGGAAGGGGGGCTAGGGGGGGTTAGGTTTCCGAGGCTTTGGTGTTACGAAAAATACTTTTAAAACAACCTCTAAGACAGTCTGAATTTTCAAATGATTAAATCCAAGACAGTAATAGTACTACTGCTCCATGTAACTGTTAGTAAATAAAGTTACTTAACTGTCGCATTTTATTCAAATTTGCATACATAGGTAAATAATTATATTTTTATAAACAATGGTTAAGAAAAGATAAAACCATCTGAAGGTTGGATAAGTAGTTGTAGTTTTATAAATTATAATTAAGAATAAAGATAAATAAATCTAGGCGGTAACATAGTCTAGAATCGCCCCGAACAGTACCCCGAAAGGGTAAAGTTCTAGTTGTTTTAGATAAAAGACTACCGCTATCCTGAACTTGCAACTAACTTGTGGGTCAGGAGAAAAACAATCATTGTAAATTTTTCAGTTGAAGAGGCAAAAAAAAGGCGTGGGTCAGTATCAACCTGCTCAGCTAAAACTCTATAATCCAGATGCGATCGCTCGCTACTATAGTTACCGTCCCTGGCTAGCCTGGGGGCGATTGCTAAAAATTATCTGGTCTTTTGCAGGATTTATACTCAGTCTCAAGTGGGACGAATGGCAAGATCAAGTTGAGCAGAACAAGGGTAAACGAGCGATCCAGTTGCGAGAACTGCTCACCCGCCTCGGCCCGACTTTTATTAAAGTTGGTCAAGCCCTCTCCACCAGACCTGACCTGATACGCAAAGATTTTTTAGAAGAACTGATAAAGTTACAAGACCAGTTACCACCTTTCGATAATGCGATCGCTTACCAGATTATCGAAACTGAATTAGACAGTCCAATTGATGAAAGTTTTAGCGAACTGTCACCTAACCCAGTAGCTGCTGCTAGCTTGGGTCAAGTATACCGTGGTCGTCTGGTCAGCGGCGAAGAAGTCGCCGTGAAAGTGCAACGCCCCAACTTACACCCGGTAATCACACGCGACCTATATCTGATGCGTTGGGCAGCAGGTTGGCTAGCTCCTTGGTTGCCTTTAAATCTTGGTCACAACCTAACTTTAATTGTGGACGAGTTTGGCACGAAGTTATTTGAGGAAATTGACTATATTAATGAAGGCCGCAACGCCGAAAAATTTGCTAGCAATTTCCGCAACGACCCGCAAGTAAAAGTTCCAGGCATTTACTGGCGTTATACCAATACCCACGTTTTAACCCTGGAATGGATTAATGGCTTCAAGCTGACAGATACTCAACGCATCCGTGAAGCAGGTTTAGACCCAGAGGCGATCATCGAAATTGGCGTTACATCAGGATTGCAACAGCTGTTAGAACATGGTTTCTTCCATGCTGACCCCCATCCCGGCAATTTGTTTGCGATACCCGATGGACGTATGGCTTACATTGACTTTGGCATGATGGATCAGTTGGAGGAAAGCACGAAAGCAACGCTGGTCGATGCGCTAGTGCATTTGGTGAATAAAGACTATACCGACTTAGCCGAAGATTTTGTAAAATTAGGGTTTCTCACTCCAGACACGAATATTTGCCCGATAGTGCCAGCATTAGAAGCGGTGCTGGGAAACGCCATTGGTAAAAATGTCAAGGATTTTAACTTCAAAACTATTACCGATGAGTTCTCGGAACTGATGTATGAATATCCTTTCCGAGTCCCGGCGAAGTTTGCTTTGATTATTCGTTCCTTGGTGACTCAGGAAGGTATTGCCCTTAGCCTCAACCCGAATTTCAAAATTGTGGAAGTGGGTTATCCCTATATAGCACGCCGCTTGCTGACGGGGGAATCGCCCGAATTACGGCGGCGATTATTGAATGTGTTATTCAAAGATGGTAAATTCCAGTGGCAGCGGTTAGAGAATTTGATTACGATCGCTCGTACTGATAACAACTTTGATGTATTGCCCACAGCCCAGATGGGGTTGCAATATTTAATGTCGGAAGAAGGTAAGTTTCTGCGGCGACAGATGGTGCTTGCTCTCACCGAAGATGACCGCCTCCACACCGAAGATGTCCAACGCCTCTGGAACCTGGTTAAAGATGACTTAAAACCGGATCGTTTATTAAACGTAGCGATCGGCATTTTAACAGAGTTATCCAGAGAAGGCGCAGCTGCTATCCTCCCAAAAGCTACATTCCTGGAGTCTTTTGCTGGGAACCAATCAACAAATAAAAAGTAAAAAATCTTTAAGATAAATCAGGAGTTTTCATGTACTATTTTCCTCTGCAACCGCCTTATTTCCTATTACTTGTTGGCTTTCTGACAGCATTAACATCTGGTTTGGCATTATCTGGTACTTTGAAAGTAATTGTGCAGAAATGGCCAAGCGAGCGCACAGAAAATACGAAACCGCGTTCCTCACTCAAACAATTACTTGTGCCATTTATCGGCATAACTGGCGGTACTTGTCTATTTCTGTCTTCAGGCTTAGAAATATTTGGCTTCCCCTCCTCTTTAGCTTTAGGAGTTGGTCTACCAATTAGTCTGCTGACTTGTTTGTTAGTTTGGTTGCAGTTGGGAAGTATGATGACATTTATAGAACGCGAAGGAATGCAATCTTTAGATTTAGATTCTTTTTCTTAAATATAGAACTGTTCACCAACATCGAAACAAGCATAAATGCTCACCGCCAGTAATTATGTTCTCTTATACAATTACAATGCGATCGTTTGCTGGCTGTGAATACTTAGTTTTTACTAAAGTTTTACAAATTACCTGATAATTGCGTATAAATGCTCAAATGTGCATCTGCAAAGCCATACTTATTTTAAGTGGCAAAGCTTTGCTATATTATTAGTACCCATTAATTCTATCCTTAAAGTTACGATATTTTAGCTTAATGTTATTGACTCTTTGCTGAATAAAACTGATAGTAGACTTTTGCATCAGCGTTAGCTGGCTTGGGCGGGTAAAGCTTTGAGGACGTTTTTCAGGCGATTTTAAATAGCGGTAATATAAGAAAACATCGCGGTAAGCAATATCAACATCTTCACCACCACAAAGCCTTGTAAAAGCTGAAGAAGATATACTCATATAGTGTAAGTATGTCAACCTCCGACCTTGGTCGTATAGGATATTATCTACCACATCAAATTGAGAACTCCAGTGATTACCAGTTGCTTGTTCGCAGTCATGAAAAGCAAAGTTATAATAGGAAATTGCACTTTTCAACACCATGTAGTTAAATAAAGATTGGTCAGGACCTAAACAACACATCACTTCAGCTTCACCCGCGATTAATTTGTTGAGTAAGTCGGCTCTTAAAGCTTTAGAAAAAATATTTTTCTTAGTAGCAAACCAACCAGCACAAAATACTTTAGATTGCAAATTTTCGGAGTTGAAAACTTGCTGCATCTGCTCTGACGAACCATCAAAAATAAATTTTAAATCAGACTTATACTGAAAATCATTGACTACCCAATCATCGGCATCTAATTTTTCATATACATAATCTACAGGCCCCATTAACAAGGTATCTGCATCAAAATAAATAAATCTATCAAAGCAACCATCCACAGCACACAATTTGCGGTGCATTGGTAGAACATAGAGTTCCGGGAAGCCCCACTCTCGCCAAGTTTTTTGTGCTCTAGGGTAATTTTTCCATATCTGGGTGGCAAAGTTATCCCAGTAGGCTATGGAATCAGAGTCTTCAAATAAAGTGACATTATCTCTAGATGCAATCTCTGCCTTTACTTTGTCTAACTGATCATTATATGGAATTACACAAATAGGGATTTTTCTACCAGCATTAGCTTCTATACTATTGAGCAATGCAACTAGTTGGTCATAGACAACATCATTCGCTAAAATGTAAATGCCATCGCTCATTGGGGATACTCCTAATATTAAGTATGGGCAGCAACAAAGGGAAATAAACGGCGAGTTAGTTTGGGGATGAAAGCGAATTTACCCTGATGGAGATAGCGATAGTGTTCCCACAATTGCCAATAGGGACAACCACTTTTCATCCGCGTACCAGCCCAGTGGAGATATTTTAGTCGTTGTCCTCGGTCATAGAGGGCGTATTCTTGCTGTTGGAAATTTTGCGAACCAGCCCAACTACCAGGCCCTCCCCCAGGAATTTTGACGAGATTTCCACGTTTGGCAATTAGTTTAAGCACAAGATAATTCAGAATCGGTTGGTCTGTAACTCCTTCAGAAAAATCGAAATACTCACGATGTGCTGCACACTCGCGCAAAGCTTCATCCATTTGCTGTTCGGTAATAATTCCTTTTCTCGAAGCCCAAAAGCCACTGTTGAAAACATCTTGAAGTTGGGCATCGGAAAAAATTTCCTGCTCTTTCACAAATGGGGAAAAGATATTTCGCAGCTTGTCATAGGCATGATGGTAATCACAACAGAAGAAATCGACTTCTGAAAGTTTGTCTAAATTGTCGGCGATTTTTTCAAAAACGACAATATCAGTATCAATATAAATAAATTCATCTAAAGGGCCAAACCACGCCACCAGTTTACGCATTTTGTTGGGTAAGGCGAGGAAATCTCGCTCAAAAATTTCTCCGATGCGTTTGGTAAATGTATCAATCAGCTTCAAATCTGGGAAAATTTCGACGTTGTGTAAGGTAGCAAGCTGTTCTGCTACCTTGTGATAATTGTCATTAAAAGGTATAAGATAAACAGTCACTTCTGGGTCATAGTAACGAATGCTATTGAGTAAAGCGATCGCATTATCGATAACGCGGTCATTGGCAACTATATAAATGCCCCTGCTCATAAATTATCCTTGATTAATTAACTTAAGTTTTCGTAAAGCTTTTGTAAGTAAATTTGGTACTGGAGCATCATTATAACTCTTAGGAGGATTTTTAAAGACTGGACGCTTCTCTGGTTCGTGTAGGTAACGATAATAGAGAAATAAATCTCGATAGGGAAACTCAATATTTTCTCCAGCACAGACTGCTTGATTGATATTAGGAGGAATACCAATGTAATGGAGGTAAGTTAGTCGATTACCTTTGTCATAGAGAATATTTTCTCGTTCCTCGAAGTGCTTTGATGTGGCAGAACATCCTGTTTTTTGATTATCTGGCAGTTGCCGAGCAAAGTTATAAATAGAAAGATTAGACCTCATTACCATGTAGTTGATCAGTGGTTGTTCACCAGCACCTTCATACAAAAGTTCCGCCTCACCATTTTGTAAATTGGATATCAGCCAATCTCTTTGTTCTGAGTTAAATATTCCCTGTTTTGCGCCATAGAAGCCTGAGCAAAATATTTCGGAATCAATGCGTTTTTGCTCGAAAACTTCTAGTAATTTGGGGGATTTAATATTATATATTTTACTAACGTCTTTAAATTGGAAATCGTAGACAACGAAATCATAACTATCTAGCTTTTCAAACACTGCCGCGAGTGAGTTCATTACCAAGGTGTCTGCATCTAAATAGATAAACTTATCAAAAGGGCCATCAAAAGCGCAAAAACGACGGTGAGCGCCATAAAGACGGGATTTACTACGATTCAATCGTTCCGGCGCTGCTGTGAGCATAAATTGATCCCAGCGATTGATTGATTCTTGATTATCGTAAAGAAATACATTAGGGCGTTTAGCTATTTCATCAGCAATTCGCTGTGTTTGATCATCGAAAGGATAGATACAAACAGGAGTTTCTGAGCCTAAGATAACATCAATACTGTTGAGCAAAGCCACCAGCTGATCGAAAACATAATCATTGCCAAGGGTACAAATACCATTCATAATTTATGAGTGTTGATCAACAAAGTTTGACAACCAGTTAAGCAGGTTTAATTTGTGTAAAATGATTTGGCGTGCTTCTGCGATCGCATCTTTGGCAGCATACCAAGCATCAGGTGTAGCTGTCACTTCTTGGATGTAGGCAATACCTTTTTCATCTAAACTTGGCAACCGCAAAAAACTACCCGGTGGCAATAATTTATCAGCAGCTGGCCCACCATAGTAAATTGGCAGACACCAAGCAAGCAAACTATCCCAAAGTTTCTCACTCACATACCAATTATTATCAGCATAATTTTCAATTGCCAGATTGTAATAGTATGGTGCCATGCCATACCACTTATTACCCAGTTCTCCCGACTTTTTCGCCCATTCTGGTAAGTTACGCCCATACAAATCAAACTTAATGCCACTAGATTGTAGTGACTGCAAAAAGTCTAAACGCTGGCGATGATTAACTGTGCGGCTAATTCCTGAAGTAATCCAACTACATGGGGCAACCTTTTGGGGAGGTGGCATTTCATTTAAATCTTGAAATGAATTTGAGTGATACCAAATAGCAGGCATATAGTCGGGAGTCGGGGCAAAATCATCGGGGCCAGAAATGTAGCCGGAATACTTCTGTGCTTGTTGATAATTCTGATTAGTTATTTCTACAATTTCATCTAAAGGCGGTTCTCGTAGTAAATAAATAATCCGCTCTTTACTCACACCACGCAATAGAGAATTAACATTTACTACTGGTTTTTGCTGGCGTTTGGGAAAACTATCTAACCAAGATTTTTGCGTCGATGCTTGGGGAAAATCAAATTGATACATCAGCATAAAATCTGGTTTTGCTGCTAGTGCCTGCATTTGTATATTGCCCCAAGTTCCAAATTGATGCGGGGTTTGTTGCCATAGCCAATCGGCTCTGGTTTCTAAACCTCGATAGCTGCTAATCATTCCTACAGTTTTAATAGTCATTTTAGTTATTATTTGTCATGAGTGATTTTCCTTACACAATAAGTTGGGGCAGCAGAGATTCATCAACATAACTAAGAATTTTTGCCGCCCGATTTTCCCAAGAAAACTGCTTGACAAACTCGATACTATCTGGATAACCTTCTATCTTTCTGGGATGAGTTTCTAAAACCTGCTTTAAACTTTCGGCAAATTTGTTGGAGTTATCTGGCTCACACCAAGCAGCGATCGCTTGAGTATCTTGAAACTCAACTAATGATGGAATTTCTGTCGAGACAATGGGAGTTCCAGAGGCGAAGTAGTCAAACAGCTTTAAGGGAGATGTGAAAGTTGCCGCTTTTCCTGAACAATGAGGGTGAGCTAAAACATCGGCTGCTTGTAGCAAAGATGCTAACTCATTATGGAAGACATAGCCCAAAAATTTAATATTATAAATCTGCTTTTCTTTTACCAATTGCTGATAGAATTCGACTTCTGTTGGCTTACCACCTGCACAGGCAAATTGCACATTAGGCATTTCATTAGCCACATCAATTAGTACATCAATACCTTTAAATTGCTGTAATGCTCCCGCGTAAACTACCAATTTTTGGCTTTCGTCTCGCAATAGTTTTTGACGCCATTCTGCCGCTTTTTCTGGTTGTCTCTGCATAAACAAGCGATTAAAACCATTGTGCAGGTTAATTACTTTTTCTGGTGGCATCCCATTTTTAATCATGCTTTCGCGGATGGTGTCTACAACCGTGACAGCAATTTGCAATAGCGGATTTGTGACAATTTCTGGCTCAAATGGCTTGTCTTCGTGGTGGTGGTGTTCATAAATTGCGGGAACGCCATTTTTAATGGCAGCTTTTACAAAATTCCAGTTGCGACTGTGGACAAGTTTAGTAGTTGGAAGAATATGAAATGGTAAATAATACTTGCTCGCAATGGTGTTAGAGTCAGTAAATTTGCTCCGAAAATGGTCAATTGGCCAAGGCATCGGTAAGGGAGCAACTTTTAATTTGTCATGAAGGTTATAATATTTAATAAGTTCTGTTGGTGTTTGTCTCGGTTGAAAAGGACGAGCTAGATTAGCTAGGTTAATCGCTTTTGCTCCTTTCTCAGGGTATACCAAAACTGTTGAGTATCCTAAGTTGGCAGCGCCATTAGCTGCATTTGTAGACTGCACTAGATGAGCTTCTGGCTGGGGTAACTCTTCACCAATAAAAAAAATGTAGTGTTTTTTTAAAGTAGGATCTTTCATAACTTTAGACATTAATACTATTCTCAAATTTTTCTAAATTATCGAGCAGATATATAGCAGATTCATAACTTTCAGTAATTAATCCATTTTGTTCTTCTACGGTGTATATCAAATTATCAGCTAGAGAGCGGAGAGAGCTAAGGATGAGGTTAAGATAAGTCCGAAACTCAACGGCGAGATGATTAAAGGTTTGATAATGCTTACTGATAACATTTTGATTTTGGTCAGAAATTGAAAGAATCTGCCCCTTGATTTGTAAGTTAATAACATCCTCAAAAACATCAATGGTGTTGAGAATTCTCCAAGCGGATTTATAAGAATCTTCAATTAATTCGTGCCGTTCTTGGGAATCGTCTACCAAATCATCTAGTAATAAATGTAGGAACCCAATCATCGAGTTCAACTGCGTCCGAATTTCGTGAGAGATGCGGAGCAAGCTTTGATTGTGTTTGGTAGCAGTTTCAGGACGTTCTGCAAATTGCATTGAGTACAAACGTAAGTAGTAACCACCCTTTTGTAAAAGTTCTTCATGGGTTCCCACCTCTACCACCTGCCCTTGATCTAACACGGCTATTTGATTGGCTTTTTGGACTGTGGAAAGGCGGTGAGCAATTACTAGGGTAGTGCGATCGCGACTCAAATCATCGAGTGCAGCTTGTACTAAGCGTTCGGAAACGGTATCTAAAGCGCTGGTGGCTTCATCTAAAATCAGAATTTCGGGATTTTGGAGGAGGGCGCGGGCGATCGCTAATCTTTGCCTTTGTCCACCAGACAACATCACACCGCGATCGCCAATCAAGCTGTCAAATTCCTGAGGCAATTTGCTAATAAACTCATAGGCATTTGCCCGCTTGGCCGCTGTAATAATTTCGTCCTCAGTAGCTTCTTGTCGCCCATAGGCGATGTTATTTCGCACCGAGTCATTAAAAAGAAAGGTATCTTGACTGACAATTCCCATTCGCTTTCGCAGGGATATCACATCGAACTCCCGCAAATCGGTGCCGTCAATGGTAATACTGCCAGCGATCGGGTCATAGAATCTGGGCAAGAGGTCTGCCAAAGTGGATTTACCAGCACCAGAACCGCCTACCAACGCTAAAGTTGTGCCATGTGGTAAATATAAATTCACATCTTTGAGTACCAACTTCTCATGACCAGGGTAGGCAAAGCAAAGAGAATTAAAAGACACTCCCTCTTGTAATTTTGTGTAGGGAAGCTTACCTTTGCCCATGAACGGCTTCTCGTGCAGGCTTAAAAACTCATTCGTCACATCCACACTAGCCGCCATACTGGCAAAGTTGCTGCGAATAGTATTTAGCTGAGAAATCAATGGTAGCAATCGCAGTAGCACTAATAAATATGTCAGGAGTACGGTGGAAAGAGAAGAAACCTGATCAGCAAAGAAGGTTTTGCTCAAAAGTACAATCAGCAGTAAAGCTGTAAT
This sequence comes from Nostoc sp. NOS(2021), assembly GCF_017115025.1. Taxonomy (GTDB): domain Bacteria; phylum Cyanobacteriota; class Cyanobacteriia; order Cyanobacteriales; family Nostocaceae; genus Nostoc. The sequence continues at coordinate 26,867 of NZ_JABXKM010000313.1, forward strand.
ACCCATCACCTCACTCAGAGGTGTAATCACTTCCGAATTAACCTGAGATTGGAAATCTGCTAATTCGCGATCGCGAATTAATTTTTTAATCCGTTGATATTCTTTTTCTTCATTTCCCGTCGCCTTTACCAACCGAATTCCGTTTAGGGTTTCCAGTACAGAGATTGAGTATGCTCTAGACATCTCACTAAGCTGCTTCCCAAAATTTTTAGACCGGGAAATCGCATACTGATTTATTAACGTCACCAACGACAGCAAAAGCGTAGCAGCAATTGTCAACTGCCAAGAAATTGACAGCAATAAACCGACAAAAACTAAAATTGTGATTCCCAGGATAACTAACTTGACTGTACTACCTATAGCACTTGCAGCCCGGCCAATTTCTCCACCAAGACTGTTGATTAAATCACCAACCTTCGTCTTGGCATAATAATCTAGATCAATTTCTAGTAATAGCCTTAACCCGGTTTCGCGCATATCCGATGTTAGCTTTCGGGTTAAAGAACTCGATGCTAAGGAACTGGCATAAGTAGCTAAGTTCTTTAAAAGAATTGTGAATATAATCGCCCCAGCCATTACCCCTATACGGTAAGGCTCTGGAGTACTATCAAAGGGAGATATCAACCTTTTCAGGATGGGAGGAGCTGTACTTAAATCTACTTCTTGCCCCACAATTTTTAAAACCACTGGCACAATTAAAGCTGTGCTGATCCCATTAAATAAAGCTCCAGAAAATCCTAACAATATTGTCAGCAGAATCAAACCTGGATAGGGTTTAGCGAATCTTAGTAGTAGTTTTCTGGTAGACATTGGGTATTTTTATGCAACTTTTACTTATTAATATTATTCACAAATTACTTGCCAAAGAAAGCTAATCATCAAATAAATCAAACTAAATAATCTTCATGTCTCAACTCCGTTAAAATATAGTTACACCGCGACAACACCAGCTTCTAGATATTTTGCCAGATAGAATAGCAGAACTGTTTTAGCACAATCAGAGGATGAAAATCTTTTTTTCAATGCCCAATACCCAATGCCCCATGCCCCATGCCCTATAAATATTCACAACCGAGCAATTACCGACTTAAGCACAGAAGCCATAGCCTCTATGCTATAGTGTTCCACACATCTTTCCCTGGCCTTGATACCTTGCTGGTTCGCTGACTCTAAATTCTGAAAAATCAATTGAATTTGTTCAGCAATCTGTTCAGGACAAGCAGGCTCGACTAAATAACCAGTATCACCTAAAATTTTGGGAATATCTCCAACGCGCGTTGATAATACAGGTTTAGCCATTGCCATTCCATCTGTCAACTTCAGGGGAAATTGAGCGCGAGTTTCTGGGGTATCTCGCTGGGGAACGACTACAATGTGAGCCGCTGCGACCAAATCAGGCATAATATCACTGGGATACTTTGGTAATTTGATAATCCAGCGTCCCCACTTTTGTTGAAGTTGCTGATCATAATCATCATAAGGACTGCCACCTACAATCACTAGTCTTAAGTCTGGCTGATTAATTTTATCGAGCGCTATAAGAACATCTTCTAGACCTTTATACGGTCTTGGCGCACCAGGAAACATTAAAATACGATATTCAGATAAACCATAACGGCTTCTACTAGACTCAGCATCATATTGAGTGGGGTCAAATAAAGAGGTATCCTTGCCATTGGGAACAAATGTACCGCCAAAACGTTGGTGCAAAAATTCAGTATGTACTGTAACTGCATTAGCTTGATTTACCAAAGCTTCCATCCATTTCAAGTACAAAGGATGATTAGGTAATCTCAAAACACCGTCTTTTTTAAGTAAGTCTTTTGCTAGTTGTTTGAGTGTGGGACGATATTGCCATTCATCACCGCCATACCAGCTAAGTTCCCAATCATCAATGTCTAAAATTACTGCCCGGCGAGTGTATAGTTTCTTTAGAAGTGCAACTCCAAAACTTGCTGGTTGAGGCTTAATTGCATAAATAATATCTCCATCAATATGTTTTAAAATTTTCCCTACGGATTTAAAAAAGCTTGGATAATTAGTACCTTCTACAGCATATACTTCAGAACCTAAGGGAATCGCTCCGTACAACTCATTACCAAATAAGAAGCCCAAAATTTCTACTTCGTATCCCAACTGAGTCAACGCTGCTTTTAACAAAGAAGCACGAATGAAACCATCATTAGTAGATAAATTCCAGACAAGCAACGATACCTTTAATCTATCTTTCATAAATGCTAATTGACCTACTTATGAATGCATCATTTTTTACGCCAGGGATTTGTAACTTGATTTGGTAAAAAAACTTGAGCGAATCTGTCAAAAGCCCTTGTATATAAGGAACGAGTAATGTTTTTAGCATACTGAGGTCGATAAGGATAGGTACAGTGAAGAACTTTAATTTTATCTTGAATATCATAATCCTCTTCCCACTTACTAAGATAATTATAGGTAGGTGGTAGGATTTTTTTATGAGGGCGTACAGATGCGATCGCAGATGCAAAAGCCCCTTGGTCTTTTAAAAGTAATTTATCTTGGTTATTTTTGACAATCTCAAAATAAAGTTTAAATTCTTCAAAGAATACCTTCGTTACTTCTGTTTTCCGAAAAGCGATAAAACCACCATTATACTGCACACTATCTGCTTGCAACGGTAACCCTACAGATTGCAGAATTGGCAAAACATTTGGTAAAAGGTCTTCTTGCTTTCCACGCAGTAAATTCGTAGCTTTCAGAATAGAAGGTTGCACATCTTCAGTTAACAGAAAATCATATTCATCCAAATACTCAAATACTTCGTTGATATCGGAAAGTAAGCAAATATCTGAATCTAAGTAAATCGTTTTATCAAATTCCGAGGCTGCATATAGAGCCAGTTTTGCTTGTCGTGATGCTAAAACAGTATTTTCATTTGCAGGAGCCGGCTTTAAAATGACATTTTTGAAAGCCTTCAGAAAAGGATAGAGTACTGTTGGAACTTGGTCAATTAAAATAATGATTGGCTCTTGATGAAACTTTCTAATCGCCGCTAAAAAGTGAATGCAGTCTTGAAAAGAGTAAAGACCAGTTAGAATTGTAATAAATCCTCTAGTTTCTGTTGACATAAATTAAATTAACAATTGTTGTTTAGTTTGGAAGTTAGATATTTATTTTCAGAAAATCTTACTCTAGTTTTAGTTATAGCCAAATCCAATAGAGTAGAGATAAGCAAATAGGACTTACGCACATTCTAAGAATTCTCGGCGCTATTGGCGTCTTGGCGTTCGATAAATTAAGCTTTTTAGCAATTTTTGCGTAAGTCCTGGCAAAATATGAACTTAACGATTTATTATTTTTAATAAAAAAAATAATAAAATAAATCTAACTTTGTATTTGTAGCTATTCCCAGAGAAATTTCACTGATAAATTCATCTGGAGTTGACTTATTTTCAGTATAATTACCGTGTAAGCACGGTTGTATAATATCATAGTTAATATTCCACCATAGCGCTAATGAACAAAGTATAAAAAGTTGAGATAGCTTGTGCAGGTAGCACTATTATTCACTGGAATGTAGGATTGCTACTCAATACCAAACATTTATGTTGTAAGGGAGGCAAAGGTAATGCAGGTAATCCGTCTGGAAGCACTCTCAGACAACTACATATTCTTGTTACACGACTACAAACAAAATATCGCCGCTGTTGTCGATCCAGCGGAGTCTCAACCAGTATTAAAGAAACTGGCAGAATTAAAAGCTGAGTTGGTAGCAATTTTCAACACGCACCACCATAACGATCATGTGGGTGGTAATAAGCAATTAATCGAACAATTCCCCCAACTGATAGTTTATGGAGGAGCCGAGGATCGTGGTAGAATTCCCGGACAGCAGGTGTTTTTGCAACAAGGCGATCGCGTCCAGTTTGCAGACCGCATAGCTGAAGTTATCTTCGTTCCCGGACATACCCGCGCTCACATCGTTTACTACTTTCCCCCCGAAAAAGCTGGTGAGACAGGCGATTTATTTTGCGGCGATACCTTATTTTCTGGCGGTTGCGGTCGCTTGTTTGAAGGAACACCGACCCAAATGGTGGACTCTTTAAGCAAACTGCGATCGCTACCCGATGATACACGCGTCTGGTGTGCCCACGAATACACCTTAAAAAATCTGCAATTTGCCTTAACTGTGGATAGCGACAACGCCGACTTACAAAGACGCTTCAATGAAGTGAAAGCTTACCGTAGTCGAGGAGAAGCTACCATACCCTCGCTGCTGGGAGTGGAGAAGCGAACCAATCCCTTTTTACGTTGGGATCAGCCATCATTACAATCAACCGTTAAGAGTAGCGATGGAGTGCAAACCTTTGCGCGGATACGGGAAATGAGAAATAACTTTTAGGTATGGGGCATGGGGCATGGGGCATGGGGCATTGGACATTAGGCATTGGGCATTGGAAAAGAGGAGGTAGGAGTTCTTCAATTTTGAATTTTGAATTTTGAATTTTGAATTTTGAATTTTGAATTGATTTCTCCCCACTCCCCGCATTCCTTGAATTTTCTAGCGCTAATAGTTGCGATCGCACCCTTCCTTTCGCTAGGATCTGTAAGCTTTAGGGTATTAGGCCAAGAAGCTTGGAATACAGCAGTGACATTGTGAGCTATGCTGCCCAAACCCAAATTAATCAGATTTTACAGGAAAAACGAAAAACGATGGCGAAACGTGTGCAGTTAGTTTTAAATCAGGATATCAGCAAGCTGGGAAAATCTGGCGACTTAGTGGAAGTAGCTCCTGGCTACGCTCGGAACTATCTGATTCCCCAGAAATTGGCAACTAATGCCACTCCTGGTATTCTCAAGCAAGTAGAACGCCGTCGCGAGCAAGAGCGTCAACGGCAATTAGAACTCAGACAACAAGCTCTTGAGCAAAAAGAATCTTTAGAAAAAGTTGGCAGCTTGACAATTGCCAAGCCAGTTGGTGAAAACGAAGCAATTTTCGGTACTATCACCACCCAAGATGTTGCAGATGCAATTAAGGCAGCTACCGGTCAAGAAATCGATCGGCGCGGTATTACTATCCCCGATATTAACCACCTTGGTACTTATCAAGCTGAAATTAAGCTGCATTCTGAAGTAGCGGCGCAAGTCGATATTCAAGTAGTCGCTAGCTAACTCAGGAGGGGACGCGGAGATGAGGGGGATGAGGGGGATAAGGGAGCAAGGGAAGTAAAGGTGAATAATAACTCCTAACTCCTGTACAGACGCGATTAATCGCGTCTCGAATCCTACACAGACGCGATTAATCGCGTCTCTAGCAAAATATCAAAACTAAAATCGTTTATGGCTGAAGAACGGAGTTTTCAAGGCGATGGTAGCGATGCCTACGGCGGTAAACTACGCCTCCCACCACAAAATATTGAGGCGGAAGAAGCGATTTTGGGGGGTATTTTGCTAGATCCAGAAGCGATTAGTCGAGTTAGCGATCGCCTCCTTCCAGAAGCTTTTTACATTAGCGCTCACAAAGATATTTATCAAGCATCTGTGAGGCTCCATGCTCAAGGTAAAGCCACAGACTTGCTATCGGTAACAAGTTGGCTGACTGACCATGATATCCTTGCCCGTATTGGTGGCAGAAATAAATTAGCAACTCTGGTAGACCGTACAGTGTCAGCAGTTAACATCGATGCCTTAGCAGGGTTAGTGATGGACAAATATCTGCGGCGGCGCTTAATTAAAGCTGGCAATGAAATTGTACATCTTGGTTACGAGACAGAAACTGAATTACCACAGGTTTTAGATCAGGCAGAACAGAAAGTATTCGGCGTTACTCAAGAACGTCCCCAATCGGGTTTAGTTCACATTTCTGATACTCTAATTAATAATTTCCAGGATATTGAGGATCGAAATCAAGGCATTGCCTTACCTGGGATTCCCTGCGGATTTTACGATTTAGATGCCATGACCAGCGGCTTTCAGCGTTCTGATTTGATTATTGTCGCTGGTAGGCCATCAATGGGGAAATGCCTAAGCTTTGATTCAGAAATTGTCCTTGGAGATGGACAGATTGCCACAATCGAAGAATTGTATAACCAACGTCATGGCTCATTATTGACGTTAAACAACGACTGGAAATTTATCCTTACCCAACCGTCTGCATTTGTAGATGATGGTATCAAGCCAGTTTTTCGTGTCACTACTCGCTTGGGTCGTTCGATTGAAACCACAATCACTCATCCCTATTTAACTATTAGAGGCTGGCAAAGATTAGAACATTTGAAAGTGGGTGATAAAATTGCTGTCCCGCGAAAAATAGATGTATTTGGTACAAAAACCATCCGTGAGTGCGAAGTCAAGTTATTAGCTTATTTAATTGGCGATGGCGGATTAACTAACTGCACTCCACGATTTACAAATGCGAATCCATTACTGCAAGCCGATTTTTTGCAAGCAGTTGCGGATTTTGGTGGTTTAAAAGGGCGTTGGGAAACTTCTCAAGGAAAACGCACACCATCACTTTGTGTTCGAGGAGATTTAGAATTTATTGCTATTCAAAGACAGATTTTTGCTGAAAGTTTTAAACTAGCGATTCAATCGCAGTCATTGACAGGAAAAGAAATAAGTCAATTAGTGGGAGTCAGCCCTACTTTACTTTGCGCTTGGAAGCAAGGAGAGTGTGTACCAAATTTAGAAACTTTTGAGCTATTATGCGAAATTTTACAATTAGAGTCAGAAGAGTTTGTCTCTCATGGTATGAAGAGCATGAGCAAATCTCGGAAAAATTCTCTGACACTTTGGTTAGAAGAATTAGGTTTGTGGGGCAAAGATGCTCATTCTAAAACTATCCCAAACATCGTTTTTAAATTAGAGCGATCGCAAATAGCCTTATTCCTTAATCGAGTATGGGCTACAGATGGATGGGCTACGCTGCTTACTAGCGGCCAATCACAGTTAGGGTATGGAACAGTCAGCCATAAATTAGCAAGGCAAATCCAACATCTTTTATTAAGATTTGGTATCATCGCCTCTCTTAGAAAGCGGTCTGTCAAGTATAACAACACCCGCAGAACAGCGTGGCAATTAGATATTACTGATGCCTTATCTATCAAAACTTTTATCGCAGAAATAGGTATCTTTAGTAAAGAAGAAGCAATAGCAAAAGTTGCAGATGCAATATCTCAAAAGAGATATCAAACTAATTGTGACTTGATACCTGTAGATATTTGGGAACAAATAGCAGCAGCAAAAGGGAATGAAACTTGGAGTAGTTTAGCTAGAATTGCAGGGATTCAAGGGCCAACGAATATGCATGTTGGTAAACGTGCCTTAAAGCGGGAAAGACTTTGGATACTAGCCACAGCTTTAGATAATTTACCACTTCAACAGTTAGCAACCAGTGATGTTTATTGGGATGAAATAGTTGCGATTGAGTCGGTGGGTAACAAGCAAGTTTATGACTTAACAATTCCAGAAACACACAATTTTGTTGCAAATGATATTTGTGTTCACAATACAGCATTTTGCTTAAACCTAGCTCATAACATCGCCGCTTCTTATAAATTACCAGTTGCTATTTTCAGCTTGGAAATGTCAAAAGAGCAACTGACGCAACGGTTATTAGCTAGCGAAGCGCAAATTGAAAGTAGTTATCTGCGGACTGGCCGCCTCAGTCAAACACAATGGGAACCTTTAAGCCGTGCTATTGGTATCCTTTCCGAGATACCGATTTATATTGACGACACGCCGAATATTACCTGTACTCAAATACGTAGTCAGGCAAGAAGACTGCAAGCTGAACTTGGTACTGAATTAGGATTAATTGTAATAGATTACTTGCAATTGATGGAAGGAGCAGGCGATAATCGCGTACAAGAATTATCAAAAATTACGCGTCAACTCAAAGGTTTAGCGCGTGAATTATCTGTACCAATTATTGCTTTATCTCAGTTGAGTCGAGGGGTGGAAGCACGCACTAACAAGCGTCCGATGTTATCAGATTTGAGAGAATCTGGTTCGATCGAACAAGACGCAGATTTAGTAATAATGTTGTACCGCGATGAATATTACTCGCCCGATACTCCCGATCGCGGCATTGCTGAAGTGATTATAGCTAAACATCGCAACGGGCCTACAGGTACTGCGAAACTTTTGTTCAATCCACAATTTACAAAGTTTCAAAATTTAAAAATTTAGCAATTGAATTGGGGATTGGGATTGGGAACTGAGGATCGGGAGAAGCCAATGCCCCATGTCCAATGCCCAATGCCCCAATTCCTATTTAACTCCCAGCAATTCCACTTCAAAAATTAGAGTGGCATTGGGTGGAATCACGCCACCAGCACCACGAGCGCCATAGCCTAAGTCTGGGGGGATGATTAACTTACGAAGACCGCCTACTTTCATGGTGATAACTCCTTCATCCCAACCTTTGATTACCTGTCCAACGCTAATTTTAAAGCTGAATGGTTGACCGCGATCGCGTGAACTATCAAACTTAGTACCATCTTCTAAAGTACCGACATAGTGAACTTCAACCGTTTGTCCAGGTTGAGGAGTCGCCCCAGTCCCCTCTTTTAACTCGACATACTTTAATCCTGAGGGGGTAGTTACGACATTAGCATCAGACATAGTATTGCTCGCAATTAGAGTATTATTTTCAGTTACAGTTGTGGGCGCTGGCGGCGTTTGGGTTAACTGGGCAGCAATGGCAGTATTCTGTTTACTGCCTACTTGCCCCACAACTAATAGCACAACACACACCAGCATGAACGCCACGCTGAGGAAAATTGGTTTCAAAATCAGTTCTCCTTACTTAGGTATCCTGGCAAAAACATTACCAACAGGACACAATTAGTTTAAATCAGAAAGGGCATTCTAACGCCAAAGCTTATTTTCCATATCGCGCACTTGACGCTCTAAACGGTCAATTCTACCCCGCAGTTCGTCCACTTCCGACTGGCGAGCTACCCCCAAATCCTGCATCATATTTCGCATTTGCCGTTGCATTTGGACATCGAAGTTTCCCTGTTCCGACTTTAACTGCTGGGCAATATCATCTATTACCGCCTTGGCTTGCTCAGGATTGAGCTTACCGTCTTTAACTAAATCATCGCCGACTTGTCGCAGTTTTTCTGCTACTAAAGAGGTTGTGCCAAGACCCACCATCATTAGCTGTTGCAACCAGTTGTTGTTGTCCATACTCCCTTCCTCTTACTTATTAACCAGCCGACCCTTGCTCCTGAGTGTAGGCAATCAAGCTATGCTGAAAGCGTAGTTATTCTAGCCTACAGCTCTATTTTGGCAAATTAGCAAGCAGAGGGTTCAAAGGGCGTGGTTATAGAAATCCTCAAGTTTAAGGTTGCCCCGAATTTACGCGAAGATTTTATCCAGAAGGACGCACAAACTTGGACAACAGCGCTGCCTGAGTATCCTGGATTTCTTAGTAAAGAGGTTTAGATCAGCTCTAATGAACCACACAGAAGTTATCTCATTGGGCTACGCTGGAGCAGTGAAAAGCCTACCCCAAGCAGATTTGCAGACTATTGAAGACAAATTCATTCCAGCACTGGGAGAATCCGATTCAATAGTGGAGTCAGCAAAGTATCAAGTACGGAAATTCCCCATTTGTAGGTGAAAGATTACTCTCAACTCGTAGGGATGCATAGCTGTGCGTTGGTGTCTCCATTTTTCAAAGTAGGGAAAAGTTAAATTTATGCACGCCATTTCTGAAAGGCTATCTCGTAATCCTCTGTTTTAGTCTGATAAACACTCCACCAATGAAAAAATAGTCCTAACCCCCATCCTAATACTGGGAAGATAGCCCAAAAATAACTAGGACTAGTGATTAAATTCAAGAGAATGAGGAATAAATTCACCGCTAGGAAGGAAACAAAGTGTGCCCAAAAGGCTCTGCGTCGAAAAGTATTAAATGTGCGTCGCGAACCTTCCTCTTCTTGTTGAGCTAACCACTTTTGTTCAGTTGTTTCCAGAATATTAGAAGAAATACCTAAATCAGATGCCATTTCTACAAGCTGTTCTCGTGAAAATTCACCTTCCTGTTTACGAGTGAGTGCTATTTGAAGGATTTGTTGCACATCTTCGGAATCGTAAGTCATTTTAATTACCTTATAAGTTTGTGTGTAAATGCGCTTTTGATTTCACGAAATTTTCGATAGGCTTCGTTCAATTCAGTTAGCGAATGCCTCCACATTTTGCACCCAATACTTAGTGATATTCACAACCTTATTATTTTCTCACAAGCGATTTAGGGCTACTGTATTTGTCAATACCTCTATATTGCTTTTATGACAATGCCCTAAGCTCGACTTTATCCATTTTCGCAAACCGTGATTCCCCAAAGGAGCATGACGAAAGCAAGCGATCGTAAAACAGGGTGGGTTCTCCCTGGAAATGCGATCAACTAGGCTCTGCCTCCCGTCAAACCAGGAGGCAGAGCCGGACACAAGAGCATTACAAGGCTAGAGCCTTGTAACGAAAGGTAATTCACAGTTGGTTGTCTCTGTCAATGCGTAAGTCCTAAATTCTTTAATCCCAAATCTAAAATTAAATGACAGAGCCAATGACTTGATTGCTCTTTTCAATCTAAAATCTAAAATCTAAAATCCAAAATTGTCTGACACGCATGACAGATGTACGCCCCTAACTAGGTATCTGTACCAGGTATTTCATGAAATGGTATAACACCAAGGGTATTGAGTTCTAAGGCACCTCAATGGGAATCAAAGCATTTTCTGGCAAATAGTTGCAAAAACGCCCTTCATCTGCAAGCACTAAAATCAGGCGCAGGGGATAATCTGGGGGAACTTGCAAGTCTGCCCACGGTACTGCCAACTCTAAACAACTATTTATTGCTACTTGAGCGCGACTGAAACGGGGATGCCATTGATGATTGTCTCCAGCTTCCCGAAACTGAATCGATTGCGTCAACAAGTTAACTTCCAGAAGATGGTGGAAAAGGTAATTAAGTGGGGCTGCATCTGGTACATCTGCCAAGGGAACTGGGCTGTTGACCATTGTTTTTTCTGGATAAAACCACAGCAAATTCAATTCTGCTGGCAAATCTCGCCCTGGTGCAGCGCCACTTTTAAAGTCCAGCCGCAAATAGAAATTCAGGTGATCCACCCCATACCAAAGTCGCTGGATGACACTGCTATTGTGCATTGTCCCTCGCGCCCCACCTATTTCTATGCGTCCAGCTTTGTCCCAATCTTGTTCATCACCTTTACCATCGATGATGGGATGAATAAACCCTTGTGGGGTGTGGTTTGTCTGTGCTGCATGGTTTTCCACTGGTTGCTTGAGATAGGGCGGTACAGGTTCATTTAATGCCTTGTAAATACCAAACAAGTGTTCTCGAAACAATCGGTCAAAGATGGCATCCTGATTTGAAGAGTGTCCTGCACCAAACCACCAAAACCAGTCGGAACCCTCTGCGGCATACAATGCTTCCCACGCTTCTGGATTGTTTTCTTCCGTCGCTTCGGGATGACTTGCAAGCATAATCCTGGCTGCTGTCAGATAATCCCAAGCACGATTTTTGGCGGGATCGCCGATCCAAGTGGTGAAGTTGCCATCCACCCAAGAACCACTATGTAGTTGCTCTCCGGGAATGGTGGCTGTAGCTGGAAATTCTTCAATAAATTCGGAGACGGTGACGAGTTTGAGGTGGGGTTCATCGCTTAAGCTTTGATACAAAGCTTCTAGAAAGGGTTTGCCGTCTTGGGGATAAAATTCCCAGCAATTCTCCCCATCCAAGGCAATGGTAACTAGCCAAGGTTGTTCACTTTGACTGTCTCTTTGCATTTTAGCGATCGCTTGCAAATGTCCTACTAAATCCGCTGCTGCCTGTTTTGCTGGCATTGCACTATAAGTAAAGCCAATCAAATCTGATAATCTGTGGTCACGAAACACAATTGACAAATCACCCTCTGCTGTTTGCAGGCGATAGGGTTGGTACAACAATTCTGGTTGCTGCACATTCCCCGCCCCATCCCGATGGAAAAAGTGTTTCAGCGTCCACCCTAAGACGGCTTCATCTGAGCATATCCACTTAAATCCTTGGTTAATAATGTGTGGAAGTACCGCCGGACTTACTGACTGTTCCGAAGGCCACAAACCACGAGGTATCTGTCCAAAGCGTTCTTTATAAAAGTCCCAAGCTTTTCGCAAGTGGCGGGGAATATCTTCTGCCCACTGAAATTGCTGGTTAGGTAGTGTCATATTGGGCACAGCTACCCGACCGGAGTTAGTATCAGCTAGCAAGGGTAAAATCGGGTGGGTGTAAGGCGTGGTGGTAACTTCTAGCTGCCCCGCCTCCTGCATTTTTCGATGTTGGGGGATAATGCGGCTGAGGATTTGTCGCTGTTTGGAATAAATGCGCTGGCGATCGCTTAAAGTAAAATTCCGACCCTGTTTTAACCAAGCAGCAATTTCCGGGTCATCCCAAAACAACGGATCGATCCAAGCCAAATTGTGCCAAGCTAGCAAATCACCATAATCTGGCAATTCCCAATTTGCCAAACACCAAGCTTGCCCTTTTTCCTGCCTTTGCTGGTACAACTGGGCATAGCGGGGATGAGGATCAATCAGGGTATGGTGATTGGCATCGAAAAAGTGTTGGATAATGAATTCGCGCTGTTGCTGGTTGAGTTGTTCATCTGGTGTCAAGCTGGCTGTGAGGTAAGGGTCAAAAGCAGTGCCAGCAATATAATCTTCAAGTTGCAATATCAGCGATGGAACTAAATTCACCGTTTGGTGTAACTTAGGATACCGCTCTAAGAGCAATACCAAATCCAAATAATCTTTAGTCCCATGCAAACGTACCCAAGGTAGACGGTACTGCTGACTAGGAGATAGAGAAACGCCGCTGCCAGGAGATTTGTACAGCGGCTGATGTTGATGCCAGATAAAAGCGATGTAGAGAGGATGGGACATAGTGAGTAATTAGGGGTTAGGAATTGGGGATTAGAAATTAGGGATTAGGTATTAATGATAAATTATGAATCAAAAAATCCATTCTTCCCC
>NZ_JABXKM010000052.1 GCF_017115025.1 Nostoc sp. NOS(2021)
GGGTTGGGGGTGGGGTTCTTGTACCTCACTCAACCGATAACCGCTATAAGATTTAAGAATTTGGAGGGGCAATTGACTGACATTGTACTTGGCTTAGACTTGGGTACAGGAGGAGTACGAGCGATCGCAGTTGACCTGCAAGGGCAAATTATTGCTCAGACAACCAGAAGCTATCCCCTGTTAACTCCACAACCCGGTTGGACGGAACAGAACTCATCGGATTGGGTCGAAGCAAGTTTGGATGCTCTCTTCGATGTTACTCAACAGCTAAACGGACACCAAGCGATCGCCCTCGGTCTGTCTGGACAAATGCATGGTATGGTTCCTCTCGACGCGGATGGTAAAGCGATCAGACCGGCAATTTTGTGGAATGACCAGCGCACAGCTAAAGCTGTTGTTGAGATTGAAGCCGCTATTCCCCGTCAGGAGTTGATTCAGCGCACTGGAAATCCGGCAATTACAGGGTTTCAACTGCCGAAGCTCTTATGGTTGCGGACTGAAGAACCACAAGCATATACTCGCTTGTGGCAGATTCTTTTGCCAAAAGATTATCTGGGATATGTGCTAACTGGCGAATCGGTGACAGAACCATCTGATGCCTCTGGTGTTGGCTGTCTGAATCTGGCGAATCGGCAATGGGATAGAGATATTCTCCATGCTCTCGATATCAATCCCGCGTTGTTCCCCCCAGTCATCGAATCTACTGCGATCGCTGGACGGTTAAAATCAGAAATAGCCGTCCGTGTGGGATTACCTGTAGGATTACCTGTAGTCGCAGGCGGAGGTGATAATGCCGCAGCAGCGATCGGTTTAGGTATCTCATCAAGCAACCTAAACCGGGGTAGTTTAAGTATTGGCACATCGGGAGTGATCTTTGCACCGTGCGATCGCCCAATTCCCGATCCCGAAGGTCGGGTGCATTTGTTCTGTCATGTGGATGGTGGCTATCATCTGCTGGGAGTGACGCTGGCGGCTGGTGGTTCTCTGCGTTGGTATCGAGATACATTTGCCCCGGATATATCTTACACCGATCTCATGAATATGGCAGAGCGATCGCAGCCTGGTGCCCGTGGTGTTCTATTTCTGCCCCACCTCGCAGGAGAACGCAGTCCCCACCTCGATCCAGAGACTCGCGGTGCTTTAGTAAATTTGTCATTAGCTCATACGCAAGCAGATATAACTCGCGCTGTTCTAGAGGGGGTTGCATTCAGCTTGCGGTCAGCATTGGAGGTAATTAGTGCGATCGCTCCCGTTGATCAACTCTTAGCAACAGGTGGAGGCGCACGCTCTCACATCTGGTTACGAATTTTGGCAGATATTTTGCAAACAGAACTTATAGCTCCCAAAGCCGAAGAAGGAGCTGCTTACGGAGCAGCTATTTTGGCAATGGTGGGGATTGGTGCTTACCCCAATTTAGAAGCTGCACTCAAGATGCGATCGCAGCATAGTAATGTAGTAGAGCCGCAGACAAATCCTTTGTATGAAGCAGGGTTTAAGCGCTACAAGCTACTTTACGATACCTTAAAAGCTGTTCGTTGACAGAACACCATTGCCGTGATTAGCCCAAGAATCCCCGTCGATTTATCGCGGGGAGTGTCAATATTGCGCCCCTCGATAACAGAGCGCGATCGTGAGCGATGCCGCTGCCGCAAGCGCTGCCGCCGCCCGAATGTGATTCCAGATTGTCCAGTTGGCAAGGTAGCTAGACCATAGACTTGCACCGATAGTACTGTCCGGCTCGACTCTCGCCAGCGCTTCGTTGAGCGGCACATTGAACACGATTGTCACGCCGAATGTACCGACGAGATAAAACAGGCTGCCGACAAGCAAGTAGATCGCACCGGGTTGATGCCTCCTTAACAGCGAGGAGACAAAAAGAAGGATGCAAGCCACAGCCGTTCCCAAGAACACTGCCATAAACAACGGATTGATCACCGTGATATTGATGGATTGCATGGCGGCAATGCCTTGTGGTGGCTGGAGTCTGGCAAGGGCGTTGATCACGAAGGACGAGAAGGCAAAGAAGACTCCAGCTATCAGCCCACAGCCAAGTGCCGAGAAAAGCTTCAATGCGAAATAATGTTGTTGAGTGATCAGATATTGCAGCATTGCCTTATCCTCCAACCAGTTGAGCCATTTGAATACGAGCCGCCGCGATCGCGTCTGTTAACTTTTGCCCACCATACGCATCGTTTTCAACATCAATTTTTGATTACTTAAGGGAATTTGGCGGATATCAAATTCGGTAGTGCAACAAGAAAGTGTGGGTTTAGTGATTAACTATTTTTTGGATATGGTGTGAATGCGATCGCTACGCTCTCTTATAATTAATCACCTGATCTAATCGGGGCAAAGCACTCACTGCTGACTCTTGAACATACGGATCAACAGATTGATCATTTGTCAATGCCGTTAGCACTTCCACGCCTCGGATATCACCCATTGAACCGAGTGCATTGACGATCGCCACAGCCACCGCAACATTATCCGTTGTTTTCAGAGCTTCAGTTAAAATCTCAAAGGCAGGAGAACCAATTTCACCCAGCGCCATGACTGATGCAATATAAACAACGGCATTTGGGTCATTGAGCGCTGTTTTCAATCCCTGTAAACCCTCAGTCGGGAAGGGAACATCTGGATGATTAGTAGCAACCTGTGCTAGGGCCTTAGCACAACTACCCCGAATGGTCGTATTATCGCTATTTACTAATGACTCTACCAGTAACGGTACTGCATCTTTACCAATAGCACCCAGCGCCTTTACCGCAGCTCGACGGTAGGTGACATCTTCCTCATCTAAAATACCCATCAGCCGAGGAATAGTATTTTCATCACGGACATCAGCCAGTTCCCACATGGCTCGTTCCCGTAGATTGGGGTTGGGGTGTTTTAACTGTTCAAATAGAGAATCTATTGTCATAAAAAAATTTTCCTGTTTCAATCCCCCAATGGCATTGTTAGCCAACACAATTGCATTGTCAGCCAACACAATCGCATTGTCAGCCAACACAATGGCATTGTTAGCCAACACAATGGCATTGTCAGCCGACGCAATGGCATTGTCAGCCAACACAATCGCATTGTTAGCCAACACAATCGCATTGTCAGCCGACGCAATGGCATTGTTAGCCAACGCAATGGCATTAGGTCAAGAGACTTGTGTGTACACTGTAGCTTTTTAGGTGAGAGACTTTGAATTTTACTTCCCTTCTCTTGTAGGGAAGGGGCTGTTCTTGTTAGGTCTGTATTGAACTCAACCGAGAAACACTATATAACTGTTCACTGTTGATCACAACTGAGGGACTCTTAGTAAGTCACTCAACCAGATACAGGCAAAGCAACAGACTTAGAGTCCCTGAGTTTTAGAGTATGACTATCGCTCGTCTAGTCAATCCGTGTGACTATGACAGGGAGTTGATTACATAGTCGAGGAGAGCGCGGAACTCAACCAAGGCTTGAGGAGACAAGTCGCGAGGAGAGCAAGCGCGATCGCGAGTGAAAGTCAATGCGGTAACATAAGGAGCTGTGGGCAGACCCAAAGAGCGATAAACTTCACGAGCACCTGCAATACCCCACTCATCCAGAGGGCCAGTACCGCCCACAACTAAGCTGTAGTTGATCAAGCGTAGGTAGTGCTTGATGTCGCGCAGGCACTTGTCTTTCTTGACTTGGGTAGCGCCAGCTTCGCCTTCTTGGGTCAGGTAAGGATATTTCTTGAAGGCAGCATCATAAGCTTCTTTAGCTACGTTATCGATACCAGAAGCCAGCTTTTCAGCAGCTTCTAGACGAGCAGTAGCACGCTGAATGCTACCTTGAACGGATTCTAAATCAGAGGTGCTTGGAAAACGACCTGCTGCATCAGCAGATCCAATAACCGTAGTGATAACTGATTTCATTACTTTTTATACTCCAGATTAGATTTGATCGAGTTTTAATTTCAGTTTGCTTGGCTAATAGCCTTTAGCCATGAGCAATTAGCTCAGAGCAGAAATAACGCGATCGAAGTAGCTAGCAGCTTCAGCAGCTAAAGCAGAGCAGTCGCCTTGAACAACTTCCAGTTTGCGGAATTTTTTGCCAGCGTTAGCTTCAGTGTTGGTGTTGGTGATGTGAGCGACGCTGATAGCCTTCAGAATCTGAACAGCACGTACAGAAGAGGTGGTAGGTACGCCCAAAGCTGTGTAGGTTTCTTTCAGACCGTTCAAAGCACGATCATCCAATACAGAAGAATCACCAGCCAACAGTGCATAAGTCACGTAGCGCAGGATGATTTCGGCATCACGTAGACAAGCAGCAGTCCGGCGAGTGGGGTACAAGTTACCACCAGCTTGAAGTAGACCAGTGTTTTCACAGGCAATCCCAGCGATCGCATCCGAAACTGCACAGCTAGCGTTGCTGGCGATCGCATTCACTGCATCAAGGCGCTTGTTGCCTTCAGCAATGAAAGACTTAAGAGCTGCCAAGTCAGCACCACCGATAGGAGCGGTTTTGGCATCAGCCGTAATTACAGCTCTGGAAAAAGCATCAAGAACCATGAGTTCTCCTTAATATTCACAAATGGCGGATATTATTTTTGGCGTGTCTCGATCAGGTTAACTGTGAGTAGCCAAAGAAAAACATAGGGGATCGATAGTACCCTAGTCTTTACTATGAGAGACAAAGTAATAATCTGTAATATTTAACTTGGGCATTGGGCATTGGATATTGGGCATAGGGACTAGAGAATAAGCAGGGGAGCAGGGAGCAAGGAGAAGAGTTTTCCTCTCTGCTAAGAGCAACCTCGCCCATAAAGCTTCTTTCCAATGCCCTATGCCCAAAAAATTAAGACTTACGCATTTCAATGGAACTCTGCCACTGCGTAAGTCTTAAAGAAAAAATATTGTTTTTTACTTGATCAAGCTTGTTTTAGCAGATGTTTGACCAAATTATCTTTCACCATCATCTGCCGTAAAACTTCTAATAAAAAATCCTGAGCCTCTTCTTGACTCAAATTTTTTACCTGGTCTTTCAAATTTTGTAAGCGAAACTGTTGCTCTAAAGTTAGTTCGATTGGGAAGTCCATCATTCACTCCTCGGATTGACTGGATCTAAGGGTATTTTTTATTACCGCAAGTCTGAAGGCGTAGGCTGTTGTAGACATTGCTTTCAAATAGTTTAGCACTGAGATATTAAAATGTCTACATTGTCAAGCCATAATAAATCACGAACATAAAAGTTTACAATTTCCTAAAAACACGTCAGCCTCTCCCTTTGTAGGGAATTTATTGAAGCTGACCGCTAATCGCTGTAATGTTTAGAATGTTTATATATCAACAACTCTAAAAATAAAGAACTCGTAAAACATCATCCGCAGGAGTAATAAGTAGGAGTCACAAGATTGATAGACGCAATGGAATTTTTTCAGCTAAGTGCTGGTAAGTGGCGATCGCAACGTGCAACTCATCATCTGGCCTTCAAGCGCTCAGAGACGGGAGAATCGGATATACAGGTAGAAACTCTGGATGCCGATCATCCAGAAATCATTGAACTGTGCCAGTATCATGAGATTGACCCCAGCCTTTCAGTAGGAGGGTCGCGTGTGCGTTGGCTAGGGACAATGGCTTGGGATAGAGAGGGTGAAGAGAACCATCAGGGGAAAACCATATTTGCGATCGTGCCTGATGGCGATAACCCAAGGGCAGGCAAATTACTCCGCGAAAGAGGATACGCCGAAATTGTGCCTGTAGTCGGTCTTTTTCACATGGATGATGAAGATGGACTAGTGTTGACAACCGAATACGAAACAATGAGTTCCATTGAGCGATTCTGGTTTGCCAGCCCAAATATGCGAATGCGAACCAGTACAGTCAAACGGTTTGGCGGCTTCAGCACGGCATCATTTTGTAGTGAAACTCGGATTGAAACTTCTGTTGAGGTTGCCAGCACAGCAGAAGTCACAGAAAGACTTGGGCAGGATGTTCTGGAAAAAAGCCAGTTTTATTCCGTTTTGGGCTGGTGAATTATCTCAAGCAGAGCGATGCTTTTACTCGTGGGCGAGATTATCTGTATCTGGTACAGGGACTTGCCCTAGAACCGGGTATGGTGGATGTGTTTGATAACCTACGCGATCGCATCCCCATTTGCACTTGGATCGGCGATAATATTAACACCGTTAACGCTCAGATCAACGCCTATCTAGAAGTTTGTCATGAGTGTTTTCATCCCCAAGAGCGTCGGCACATCCAAATTTTTGCAGTACCCATAGCTCAATCCTTCGGCATAGACGGGCTGTGCAACATTCTCACAAACCCAATCACTATTCTGGTAGATGTTGGTCGAGTTGCACCTAGAGACTGGTTTGGTGTAGTCGTCCATGAATACGCCCATGCCCATCTAGGAGACTTTGGCCACAATGAGCAGTTTGCTAGCATCCTATCTCATCTATGTTTAGGACTGGGATTGGAACCACCCTACTGGGAGGCAGGGATGGAAGCAACTTTGCGTAGTTGGCCTCACTGTAAATCAACCATAGATCCCTTGGAATTTTGGATAGGTCGCTGAAGGAGGCAGGCGAGCAGGGGAGCAGAGGGGGACAAGGAAAATAACCATGCCCAATGCCCAATGCCCCATGCCCAATGCCCCAATCCCCATTAATTTCTTTTGCTAAATGTTAAAAATTATTGCTTCAGTTCAAAAAGGTGAAACTGAATCTCCTAATCTAAAATATGTGAACAAAGTTTTTTAGTCATCTACTTTAGTCATTAAGCTGGAAGCCCCACTCCCTATTTATTGATTAGCTATGGGTTGAATCCGGCAGGCTAATCGTTTTTCCTACGAATACTGAAATCACCCTTAGTTAAGTTTCGTGAAATTTTATCAGAATCTGAAGTTCTGATCCAACTACGTCCCTTAATATGTGATTAAAAGTTGTTAACTTTAATTAAGAACATGGAGGCTTTAGAGTGGCAATTCCTCTGTTAGAATATGACCCTTCAAGTCAAAATCAGCGTGTAGCTGCTTATGAAGTACCGGGTGATGAACAGCCCAGGATTTTTAATACAGATAATATTCTGTCTCCGTCAGATTTAGGTGATCTGATCGAAGCAGCATATCGTCAACTTTTCTTTTATGCCTTTGCTGCCGATCGCGAAATATATTTAGAGTCCCAACTCCGTAATGGACAAATTACAGTGCGGGACTTTATTCGTGGGTTAGTACTTTCCAATACCTTTAAGAAGAGCTTCTACGACCTCAACAATAATTATCGCTTTGTTGAGCAAGTAATCCAACGGGTTCTAGGGCGCGACCCATACAACGAGCGGGAAAAAATCGCTTGGTCAATTGTAGTCGCTACCAAGGGTATTGTAGGCTTTATTGATGAAGTGCTAAATACTGAAGAGTACCTGAGCAATTTTGGATACTCCACAGTGCCGTATCAGCGCCGTCGGATACTGCCATCCCAATCTGAGGGTGAGTTGCCATTCAACATCAAATCTCCGCGATACGAGGATTATCACCGTTCTAAACTGGGTTTCCCTCAAATCATTTGGCAGGTCGAAGTACGCAGATTCCTTCCACAAGAGCAAAAGCCCAAAGCTGGCGATCCAGCTCTATTCTTGTCTATGGCACAAAGTGTCAATGCAACTGGCAATGCGCCACAAAGGATCTCGTCATTCAACATCGATATCGAAAAGTCTGTACCTTATCGGCAGCTGGCAGGAATTAAATAACGATTTTTGGTCGGCGGCTGGCTAGTACATCCATTTGATCATTTTATAGCGTGCATGAGTCCTGGGTTGTGTAGGAGTTTCATTTAGGTATAACTAGTGAAACAGACTCTATCCCATGTCTGATGCACGCTAGTTGTTAAGGGGCATTGGGCATGGTTTTTTTCTCAATGCCTAATGTCTGTGAAATGGCGCTGCTTTCAGGCGTGGGATGAGCTTAAAGTGCAGTTCGTCTTTTTAACATCTCCAAAAGTTTTGTAAAGTGGGCGGGAGGAGTAGCTGTCACCTCAATCAACTCCCCAGATAGGGGATGCTGCAATTTGAGCCGCCAAGCGTGGAGTGCTTGACCGGGCAAATTTACCCCCACTGAATGACCAGAACTATAAATTGGGTCGCCGACAATGGGATGACCCATTTTGGCGCTGTGGACGCGAATTTGATGGGTGCGTCCAGTTTCTAATTGAAAGTGAATTAAGGTGAAGTTACCAAGGCGTTCTAATACTTGCCAATGAGTGACGGCAGATCGTCCGCCTTCTTCAACGGGTATAATCGCCATTTTCTTACGGTCTTGGGGATGGCGACCAATGGGCAAGTCTATGGTGCCACTTTCAGTTTTTGGCGCACCGTAAACTACGCCCAAGTATTCTCGCCGTGCAGTTTTTGCTTTGAGTTGTGCTTGTAGATGATGATGGGCAATATCTGTTTTAGCGATCGCGATCGCCCCCGTTGTATCCTTATCCAATCGATGGACGATTCCCGGACGCTGGACTCCGCCAATTCCTGGTAAATTGGGACAGTGAGCCAACAGGGCATTTACCAAAGTGCCATCTGGATGACCGGGCGCAGGATGGACAACTAAGCCTGCTGGTTTGTTGAGAATAAGTAACTGGTCGTCTTCGTAGAGGATATCTAAGGGGATATCTTCTGCTAGCAGTTCTAAAGGTTGGACTTCTGGTATTTCGAGAGTGATGCGATCGCCTACCTTGACATTGATCTTCTTAGATATGCAAACTTTATCGTTAAGTTGGACGTTACCCTGTTCGATTAACTGTTGGATGCGGGAACGGGATAAGTCTGGTAATTCTTGGGAAAGGTAACGGTCGAGGCGATCGCCTTTAGTGTTGACGCAGTGTATCGTACTCCCAAGGGGAAGCAAGCTAGGTGCAGCATCCTGTATATGAGAAGATAAGCGATCGCCCTTGGCGTTGGCGTTCGCGTAGCGTGTCGCAGACAAGCCATCGCTATTTTCTGGGATTTGTAAATTAAATTCGGTCACAATTGCTCTAGATTAATTCCCCGTTCTTTAAGTAAAGCGCGGAATCCTTTAAAAGTTAGAAACCGCGTCTACACGAGGTAAAACCCACATGCATAGGTTTCAAAACCTCAATTTTTCCTTAGTCCGCGGAGGCGGACGAGAGTTTGTGTAGCCGCGAATTTCATGAGACTGTTGGCAAACAAGTGAGGGGTCTTACCCCCAGGAGCCGGATTGATTGGAAATACGCATTGGGACTGGAAATCACTGATAGCGGTTTTGATTACTCAGTATTAAGTGAATTTGGCAGTTGATTAATTGCTTGCGGGCGAGAAAGCGACGGGAGCAATGCGATCGCTTAAGTGAAAGCTGTCTAAACCTTGGATGCTGTAAGGCGTTGAGCATTTAAAGTGATGCGATCGCAGGAGATGTAACTATTACCATCAAGTACCGCTTATACTTTCCTTATCAGCAATCCCCCCTGCCACATGGACATTTCAACAAAACACCCAGACACCAGAAAAGAACTGATTAATCAGCGTTTCAGGCGATAACGTTAATGGGAGCAATGCGATCGCCCTTAAAGGAACGCTGTTTCCCATTTTCGATGGCTGAAACCCTCATTTTTACGTCAGTTTCCGAAAGTTTGTGATTTACTGAGACTAATCAAAAGAGGTATTCGTGAACACCTCTTTTTTGTCCAAAGTCCAAAATATGACTTTAGTCATACTGAAATTATGACTTTATTCCACTGTCTATTCTAATTTAGTATTTTAAACTAAAAGTAATACAGCAAACCAATTAAATCGTGTAACAAGCCAAACTTACTATAATCATAAAGATTAGGTAAGAATATATGTTCACAAATTATTGATAAATGCCGTATAACAATCAAGCAAATTAATTGATGGAAATTTGAATATGAAACGTATTCTATTAGGTGCATTACTTGCTCTCCCATTTGCAATTTCTTCCTTACCATCACAGGCATCGGCAGCAGAAATCATTGTCAGACCCAACATCCATAACGTTGCTGTTGTGCATAAACCTCTTCTTGCCCGATATCAACGGAAGTTAATTCCTGCACATTGGGAAACAGTACGACGCGGTAAAAGGTGGGTTAAGGTTCGAGTTCCTGCTCATTATGTAAATGTAAGAGCTTAATATCTCTAATAGGGACTAACAAACCTACTTGGTTTGTTAGTCCCTATTTAAGTAAAAATTTGCAGGTAAATAAGACTTATAAATAATCAAGTCAATATAATTAACATGAATATATATCATAAATTTCGATTTTTTCAAAAAACTCTTATATTTTTACTTACAATTACTTTAGTGACAGCCTGCGGTTCCATCCAGGCTGAAGAAAAAAATATAGCTAAAGAAAAAATCGTGAGTGGTGATAATTATGGAGAGTTAAATGACCAAGGAAAGTTACGTACTTACTATTTTTACACTCCAAAATCTTATAATCCAGACCGCCCGATGCCGTTAGTTTTAGTGTTTCATGGGGATGATGGTAGTGGTCGGTCTATAAGTAATGTGACTCACTTCAATGAATTAGCAGATCAAAAAGGATTTATTGTTGTTTATCCAGATGGAATTGACCAAAAATGGAGCCTTAGAGGTAACGCTCAAGGAAGAGTAGATGATGTTTTGTTTGTCAGTGCTTTGATTGATCATCTTCAGCAGCAAATCAATATTGATAGTCATAAAGTTTATGCCACCGGTTTTTCTAGAGGTGGAATACTTACGCAAGCACTGGCTTGTAAGTTACCTGATAAAATTGCTGGTTTTGCATCAGTTGCTGGTTC
Organism: Nostoc sp. NOS(2021); assembly: GCF_017115025.1. Classification (GTDB taxonomy): domain Bacteria; phylum Cyanobacteriota; class Cyanobacteriia; order Cyanobacteriales; family Nostocaceae; genus Nostoc. The sequence continues at coordinate 10,770 of NZ_JABXKM010000052.1, forward strand.
GCTCCCAGTTAGACTCAAACCGAATTGCCAGCCTAAAACTCCCATATCGATGTTAATGATTAACGGTACAAACGATCACGATGTACTTTATGAAGGTGATGATCATACTCAACGAGGAGCGCTGGTTTCGATCTCAGACATGGTAGATTTTTGGCGATCGCATGATCAATGTATCTCATCGAATCAATCTCCGCAGTTTTCTGAAGATCAAGTGAAAACCTCTCTCTACACAGGTTGTAGTGGCAACTCAGAAGTCTGGCAGCTAGCGGTAGTAAACGGTGGACATTTCTGGCCTGGTGGTTCTTCAACTGACGAGAGCCTAAATAAATTCAATGCTAAACTGGGCCTGAACGCCAGTGAAACAATTTGGGACTTTTTTCAACGTCACAGTCAGTAGACCGATCTACAGTCTCATTTCGACATCACACAAATATTTTGTGACCTAAACGACTCTAACTCCTAACTCCTAACTCAGGGCTATTTCGTTCTAGACAGAAAACGCCCAGAACTGAAGTTCAGCGGCTCATAGCTAAAGTCCGCTGACATCTTGCACCATTCTCAACAAGCAGGGTTGCGCTGGTGGTCAAAATCTGAAAAAAAGGGCGTAGAAAGAAATTCATTGAAGGTTTATGCTAAACCTCCTTAGTTACGCCCAAAGTTTAGTTTATACTCTGGTGTCCTTGATGCCTAGTCGCTACCAACAGAACAGTCTACAAACACTATTAGAACTATTTCTGCAAGCAAGTGGGCGATCGTTACCTGAACACAGTCAGACCCTTTCAGCAAGTGCCCTCAGCCGCTTCCTTAATAAGTACCAATGGTCATGTCGTGCCAGAGAATGGTGCAAGATATCAGTTTCAACGCACTTTAGCTATTAGCCCGCAATTTATTGCAGGGCGGGAAACCAACGCAAAACCGAGATTTTAGGGATGGGGTTTTACCCATCGTCAATTGACCAACAATATCTTTCCAATCGCTAAGGCATGAAATAACTATTACCAACTCATCTAAATAAATGCGTACAACCCTCACAACAATAGGACTTACGCAAAACCACACGCTGTAGGGGCAATTCATGAATTGCCCCTACCAGAAAATCACTCTTTTCGGCTATTGTTTGCGTAAGTCCTGAACAACAGGCACATCTCTGCTAACTAACACCGCCCGTGAACTGAACAAAAAAGCCGCATCAGTTACAGATGAAGAACTCCAGCAATTAAGTCACTTGCTCTGTCATTTAATTTCAGATTTTGGATTTTAGATTTATTCTCGCGTTTAAATTCGCTTGCTCTAGACCTTTTTAAATTTTGAATCTTCAATTCCATTATCCAAAATTTAAAATCTAAAATTCGGTAAGGGATTGGGCTGTCGCAATGATCCCAAATGATGGAATAGTGGCAGTAACAATTGAACTGATAGCAATTAGCACAACCACCATGACAATGAGCGATCGCAGGTAGCGCACGTTAAATACCATACTTAGCTTTACGAAATTATACTCAAAGATGATTTTTGGGTACATTAAGTAAGGGAAATATTACTGTGATTTTTAAAGGTTTTTATATATGTAAATGGTTCATTTCAGAGGATCTACGGTAACAATAACCAAAGCGATCGCGGTACTTTAATTTCAATAAATCTTACATTATCAGGTTAAAAAACTCAGAAAGGATGACAGATACAGGATGTAGAAGCTCCAAATGCTACTCAATCCTAGCCTACGGCTAGTACGGAAAAACTCTGACGAACGCCGAACGTGTTCTCATGAAGAGTATGAAAAGCCACCCTCTAGGCATCTGCATGTCTACAGAGTTTTTAGGCTAAAAACCTCTTCCTTCGGGCTTTGGTGAAGACTTGTGCAGTGTATAGGTTTTGATGATGGAATTTTTAAATAATTTTTTCTCTACTAGCCAGTTTATTCCCCACGGACATTGCTACCTCTGGAAACCAGGATTGGTGTGGTTGCATCTGGTTTCAGATGTGTTAACTGGACTTGCTTATTATTCAATTCCAGTGATGTTGGTTTATTTTGTCCGTAAACGGCGAGATATGCCTTTCGGCTGGATATTCCTGATGTTTGGCACATTTATCGTTGCTTGTGGCACAACCCATTTAATGGATGTGTGGACGCTTTGGTATCCTACCTATTGGCTATCAGGGTTAATTAAAGCTATTACCGCTTTTGTCTCCGTATTGACGGCCATAGAACTTGTGCCATTAATACCCCAAGCACTGGCTCTACCGAGTCCTGCCCAAGTAGAGGCTGCAAATTACCAACTAGCAAAGGAAGTTGCTGAACGTATACGGACTGAAGAAGTGTTGAGGGAAAGTGACCAACGCTGGCAATTAGCTTTGCGCGGCAATAATGATGGAATTTGGGACTGGAATGTTAAAACTAATGAAGTTTTCTTCTCACCTCGCTGGAAGGAAATGCTTGGTTACGAAGACCACGAAATTTCTAACAATTTAGATGAAAGGGTGACACGAGTGCATCCGCATGATCTTGAATGGGTGACACAAGCAGTTCAAGATCACTTTGCTCAGAAAACACCGTTTTATACTACCGAGCATCGAGTTTTATGTAAAGACGGCACTTACAAATGGATTTTGGATCGAGGTCAAGCATTGTGGGATGAAGATGCTAATGTAGTGAGGATGGCAGGCTCACATACGGATATTACTGAGCGCAAGCAAGCAGAGGAGGCATTAAGTAGCCTACTTAACCAACTAGAAAGCAAGGTTGAGGAACGGACAGCAGAGTTAACAAGAATCAATCAATCACTACAGGCAGAAATTATTGAGCGCCAGCGAATAGAAGAAGCATTGCGGGAAAGCGAACAGCGATTTCGTGCTGCATTCCATCAAGCTGCTGTTGGCATCGCCCATGTAGCAATAGATGGAAGGTGGTTGTTAGTTAATCAGAAGCTTTGCGATATTCTCGGTTATATACCCGAAGAACTACAGTTGCTAACTTTCCAAGATATTACTCACCCAGATGATCTTAACGCCGACCTGAAATACATTGACCAGATTTTAGCAGATAATATTCAAACTTATTCGATAGAAAAGCGCTATTTCTGCAAAGATAGTTCCATAGTTTGGGTTCATCTCACCGTGTCTTTAATGCGCGAACCTAGTGGAGAGCCAAAGTATTTTATTTCTGTGATCGAAGACATTAGCGAACGGCAAGCCGCGCTGCGCGATCGCAAGCAGTGGGAGGAGCAAATTCAAGCATCACTCTTAGAAAAAGAGGTGTTATTAAAAGAGATTTACCATCGCGTCAAAAATAATTTACAGGTTATTTCCAGTCTGCTAAACTTGCAATCTGCTTATATCAAAGACGAACACGATTTGGCAATATTCCGACAAAGCCAGCAGCGAATTGCATCAATGGCTCTAGTTCACGAAAAATTGTATCAGTCTCACGACTTAGCAAGGATTAATTTTGGTGAATATATTCGAGATTTAGTAGCAAGTTTATTTACTGCATACGAAGTCAATGAAGATGCGATCGCTCTGAGAATAAATATCGAGGATCAAGTTTTTCTCGGCTTAGATACAGCAATTCCTTGTAGCTTAATTATCCATGAGCTTGTATCCAATTGTTTGAAATATGCATTTCCAGGAGATAGAAATGGTACAATTTATATCGAGATTAAAAAAAAGAATGACAATCAGATTACACTTATAGTTAGTGATGATGGAATTGGTTTACCAGCAAATTTTAATTTCAAAAAGATCGCCTCTTTAGGCTGGCAGTTAGTAGATGCTTTAACCAATCAACTTTCAGGAAATCTCAATATCCAAGGTACTATGGGAGTAGAATGTCAGGTGACATTTACAATATAAAATAACTCAAATATGACAAACGCGAAAATTTTAGTTGTGGAAGATGAAGCTATTGTTGCTAAAGATTTACAGTATCGACTTATAAAATTTGGTTACACGGTTCCTGCTATCGCTTCTTCAGGAGAAGAAGCAATTAATAAAGCAGTAGAAATATCCCCAGATTTAGTGCTAATGGATATTAAACTCAAAGGGTCAATGGACGGGATAGAAGCTGCCCAAGAAATCTATAAGCGTTTGGATATTCCAGTAATTTATTTGACTGCTTATGCAGATGAAAACACATTAGAACGAGCCAAAATAACTGAGCCGTTTGGCTACCTACTCAAACCTTTTAAAGAAAGAGAACTACAAATAAATATCGAAATAACCCTAACTAAACATGGTTTAGAAAGGCAATTAAAAGTAAATAAAAAATGGCTGGATGCACTTTTAAGAAGTATCAGCGATGGTGTGATTGCTAGCGATCTGCAAGAATTGGTAATTTTTATGAATCCTGTTGCTGAAAATCTGACTGGATGGAAACAAGAAGAAGCTTGTGGCAAAAATTCATCAAAAGTATTCAATATTGCCAATGCAGAAACTCATAACCCGATTGAAAGTCCGATCATCAAAGTCCTTCAAGATGGTATAATCGTCAGTCTCCCAGCAGAAACCATTTTGATTGCTAAAGATGGTGTAGAAATACCAATTGATGACAGCGCTGCACCAATTAAAGATGACAAAGATAATATGATAGGTGCTGTGTTAGTTTTTCGAGATATTACTGAGCGCAAACGAGCGGTTGAGGCGCGTCAAAAGCAAATTGAGCAAGAGCAACTTGTGGTGCAATGGGAGGAGATAAATCAACTCAAAAATGACTTTTTGAATTTAGTTTCCCATGAACTGCGATCACCTCTGAGTAATATGAAGGTAATGATTCAAATGATCCAATTATCTACTAGTGCTGAGGAAGCTCAACGTTATCTAGAACTGATGGAATCCGAGTGCGATCGCGAGCTAGGATTAATTAACTATCTACTAGACTTACAACGCCTGGAAAGCTCATCCTATGCAATTATAACACCTGATGCGTTGCTCTTACAACAGTGGTTACTTTGGGTGATTGAGCCATTTGAAATCCGTGTCCAAGAACATCAGCAAACTCTACATCTGAATCTGCCTTCAAATCTCCCGTCGCTGTTCTCAGATGGCATTAGCTTAGAACGAATCTTAGTAGAATTGCTCAATAACGCCTGTAAATACACACCTGTGGGTGGTGAAATTATCCTAAGTGTAAGCTACAATTCGTCGGAAACACCTGCAAAAACTATTATTACTACCAGTAATTCAGCAGAAATTCCGGTAACAGAGTTATCACGAATCTTTGAGAAATTTTATCGCGTTCCCAATGCAGACATCTGGAATCAAGGTGGTTCGGGATTAGGTTTACCTATAGTACAGAAATTAGTCGAACAACTGCAAGGAAACATTCAAGTAGAAAGTGGCAATGGATGGACAACATTCACCCTCACATTAACTGATTTATAGGTTTTTGAATTCTATTAAAATTTAATTAAATTTTTACTACAGATACGTTAAGGGGCGTATACATGTACATTGGTGTCAACTTAAGCCCAAATCTCTTTAAAATCTCGTTTCCAGCCAGAGGCTGGAAACGAGGTTTGAAAAAGGGTTTTGCCTTAAGTTGACACCAATGAGCATTGCTGTGCCCCTACGAACCTATCTCTATCATTATTAGTAAAACGGTATCAGTCCTTACTAGGAACCAAGCCAGCAGGGAGAGGAACTTTGGTGTCAGCCAAAAGTGGGGTTAGGTGCTTTATCTTATGGGCAGTTCCACGGACGTGATATTAGTCCTCATCTAGAGATAGATAAGTGGCGCAGGTACATCAATAGCTACAATAGCTAAAAGTAAACTCCCACTTACTAATTACTTTGTCGAAAAAGTTGACACAGGTAGTCTTTTCGTACTATAGTATACTACAAATGTAATAAGTTAGATTAAAAAGACTTCCTAACTAGTACAGCTTGGCGTAAATCCAGCTACCATCCCAATTAACTAGACAAGAGACTTAAGCCTCTTGTTAAAGGTAGGCAAACTGACGCTAGAGTGTACTAGTACAGCACGGTGGAAATAAAATTACCATTTGTACGCAGTTAGTTTATATTACGAGAAAACTTTTTCAAAATCTCCTACTTCACACAAAATAACTCGACTAACGCTGTATAACTAACAAATATGGATTTTGACTATTTTAGAAGCAATGAAGGCACTCCTACAAATAATAGCCGGCAAAGCTTGCTTGCTACCGGTTGGCGACCGTTTAACCGAGAATTAGACTGGGGGTTTTTGTGGCAACTGTTGTACAGTGACTCCCGCGAATTAACTCAAAAAAGTTTGAATTTAGCGAGTAATGTTGCTGATATTTTGGGAAGAAATAATTATGCTTGGTGGGCTAATTTATTAAATGTTGTATCTGATAATACCCGCTACGAAGTTGAAAAGTTTTGGAATTACATCACGCCAGATCCTCAATCACCAGATCATCGCTACAAAGATGTTTTGAGTACGGAAACACCCATCGTCCAATTTGTCAGTCGTAGTAGCATTCCCATTGATTATGTTCTTAACCGACTGCAAGAAATTACTGTACTGCGAGTTTTACATGTGTTGGGTAGTCCCGACATTATTACCCAGTATTACTCAGAAAGAGATTTTTATTTTCCTATAGATAAATTTGTTAGCTGGGAACGCTTAGACGTTCTCAATACTGTTTATGCTTACTGGTCGAAATATGACGTTTGGTTGCAAATTGACCCCTACGATCGCGGGCGACGACAATATACTTTAATGGCGAAAAATCTCGCGCCACTAATTAACAAAGCGACTTACGACTTAGCAGTGATGCTGAGTGGATATCAAAGTCGTGTAGGCAAAGTTCACAGTCAATTTCCCATTCGCACATTTGGGGCAGATATCCAAAACTTTACTGATTCTGTACAGCAAGCGATTCTTAATCAAAACCAGTTAGCGGTTGTTGTACATGGGCAACCAGGTACTGGTAAAACAGTCTGGACACAGGCAGTAGCAAAGGAAATTCTTGTACCTTTAGGGTATGTAATTTTTATTTTAGATCATGATGCGATCGCTAACTTTGTCCCACCGACTTACATAGAGCGTATTTGTATCGTTATTAACGAAGCTGATAATTTAGCGCAAAATCGCGCTTCCGAGGTAGCGCAATATAATAACAAAACCGAACACATTCTGAGTTTGCTGGATGGCACTTTGTATCAGAGTGTAATTGATGACTCTGGTATTCAGATGCAGCAACGGTTAGTTGTCTTGATGACTTGCAACACCACTGAAAGATTAGATCCAGCCATGTTACGTAAAGGTAGGGTGGATTTAATATATGAGTTTACGCAACTGTTTGTGTAATATCAACCTGTAGCAACACGCCGTAGGGGTGTACATCTGTGCTACCCTTTTCAGCGATTTTTAATTATTTATCTGGAATTAATCCTAGATATCTTGTAGCTAAACCGTAATGTGAGGATTTCCAGACCATAACATACTAGTACCGCAAGGCGGAATCCAAAATGACGCTCTCTACGAGACGTTAAAAGCGAACGCGGACTCGCTCTAAGCGAACGCGAGTGCGTCTCTAAGAGTTGCTATGCCTTTATGCGTTGCCTCTCGAACGTGAGTGCGTCTCCCCTTGGGAGAAGAGAAGGCTTTACGCTGCGCTAACAAAATTCACAATTCAAAATTCAAACAGGTATGCATTGCAAGGTTTGTAATGAATTTTATTACTTAGGATAGTTTTGGGTTAAATAAAGTTGTATTTAAGATTATAGGTAATGAAAAACTAGATTTGTGGGGAATTCATTTTCCCCTGCTATCAAGGAGTAATAATGGTTTTAAGTCAATATCAACGTGCTGTAGGTGTATTTACTCATCGTCGAAATGCAGAACAGGCACTACATGAGTTGAGAGATTCTGGCTTGGCTATGGAGAAAGTATCTGTAGTTGTACACAATGCAGACCGCAATCATGAGATTCCTGATGATGAAATAAAAGAGCGCACGGGTGATAAAGCTGACGAAGGTGCAACAGTAGGAGGGCTTTCAGGGGGTGCTGTTGGTGGGTTGACTGGTTTATTAGTAGGTCTTGGGACATTAGCAATCCCTGGAGTTGGGCCAATAATGCTGGCTGGCGCAGCGGCAACTGCTTTGGTTACAACCCTTGTCGGGGCGAGTATTGGTGCTGCTACTGGGACTTTTGCTGGTGCACTAGTTGGTTGGGGAATATCGGAAGAGCAAGCTAGAGCATATAACGAGCGAGTAGAGCATGGACACTATTTGATAATCGTGGATTGTACATCTGTTGAAATTGCTAAAGTAGAAGCAATTCTACACCGTTGGGGTATTGAAGAGTTTGGCATTTACGAGCATTTCAATAGTGAGCAATTACCTAGAAATTATCTGATCACGACGACTTCTGCTACTGCCACTCCTAATAAAAATGGGATTTTGACTAAGTATGCTATTAGTTACTTTGATAACGTAGATAATGCTGAAGCGGCAATTAATGATATGTATGTCGCAGGTTTTCCAGCAAACCAGATTTCCTTAATTTGCAAAGAGGTTTCTCAATTTATTCGGTCAACAGGCGTTAATTTAAGTGAGCGCTTTGACGCTATGAGACTAGGAATAGCAGATGAGTGGGCACGCTTTTACAACGAGCAAATTGATCGAGGCAATTACATACTCATCGTTAGTGGTACAGACAATGAGCTTGATCAGGCTAGCTTGATTCTGGGCAATTATGGGGTTCAGGAATATCAAATTTATGACCCCATGTTAATTCGTTCTTGAAAACGAGTACAGGAAATTTTAACAATTTTGTTAGAGCAGAGAAATATACAGCAAGACTTTCAAAATCCTACAGTCTTTAGCTGTATCTGTTAAAGCTTATAAGTCAGGCAGAAAGCCAAGTATTTCAAGCGTGTCAGAGGAGGAAAATATTCTTGATCAAGTAGAGTAATTAATGATATTCTGCCTGGAAACCGGACGAATATATGACTAAGCAATTGTGCTGGCTAAATTACATTTCTAAATTTACTAGGAGATTTAGAAATGTAATTAATACCCTTCTATAGTATAACCAGCAGATTGAACTATCTATTTAATTGACTCTTCAGAAGCCGCAGCTTCTACAGTTACGATTTTAGTATCAACGTTCACATCTACTTTGGCATCAGATTCCATAATCTGAATAGATTTAGTTAGGGACTGACAAATAAAAAAACATCCCAAATTTTCTTGTGGGACGGGTGTCCGCACTACGTGCCGCTACGCAAACACCCGTCCCATATTCAGGGCGGACAGGACTTCGGCGTGAGCGCTCAATCGAACGCTGCCCACCCCACAAGATGGATAATTTATTTCTTGAAAGTCCCTTATTTTCTTGGCGCACTCATGACCTTTGATATTCGGAACTTTCAATGGTAGAGTCGATGGGCGGATAATACCCCTCATCGACTCTACCAATGTATACCTCTTTACTCAACTTTGTTGCGTTAAGGAAAGGGACTGCCGCAATGTAGTTGAAAGTAGTATAGGATATCGGGCTACCTATTTTTTTTGAGTTCGTGCATACTTCTCACGACCTTTGTGACTAAATTTCTGGGTGTAAATCTGACGCTTTCAGTCAATATCTTATTTCTCATCCCAGGAACGACAACGGTTTTGTTTGTCATTAAGCCCCGATAACCAATCTTAGCAACGGTTTCCGTATCCATCATTCTGTTAACGTTAGCAATCTTTGAATCTTCCATTGCAGCAGTTTGTTGAAATTCCGATGCTGTTGGCCCTGGACAAAGAACAGTCACGCTGACACCTGTACCCTCTAATTCATTAGCGATCGCTTCTGAAAATGATAAGACATAGGCTTTAGTAGCGAAATAAACTGCCATTAGAGGCCCTGGTTGAAAAGCAGCAGCGGAGGCCACATTTAATATTTTTCCATAGTTTTGCTCGATCATATCCTTGAGAAATAACTTCGTTAAATGAGTCAGGCTGATCATATTTACCTGGAGCATTTTCAGTTCAATGCTAAGGTCTGTTTCGCTAAATACTCCATAAGTACCAAAGCCAGCATTGTTTACCAGCACATCAATCTTGATGGATGCTTGCTGTAGTTCTGTAAAAATTTCTTCTGGGGATGTTGGGATAGATAAATCCTTAACAAAAATTTTGACAAAAATGCCAAACTTTTGCGGAAATTCATCTATAATTTCAGTAAGCTTTTGTTCATTCTTATCCACTAACACAAGATTATAATTATGACGAGCAAAAATCTGGGTTAATTGATAGCCTATCCCACTAGCCGCTCCTGTAATTAGAGCAGTTTTTTTTTGCCGAGTTTCGGATGTTTTATTCATGTGACAATGACTAATTTGAGTTAATTAATTTAACTTTTATAAAAGTAGCTAAAGCAATATGTAATATTTCCTATAGCTACTTTTATTGTGACAAAAAAATGATGCTATCCACCTGAAATGAGTATGCTTCAATCCAGGATATTAGGCGCAAATATAAAAATCTGTATCTATATAAACAAGACCAAGAATATTTAATATCGTCATCAATGCCACAACATAATTCCGTTGCTATAACTGACGTGCAAGCAGCACAAGAGCGAATTTTGGGGATTGCCCACCGCACTCCTGTACTGACTTCTAGAATTGTTAACGATCGCACCAATAGCCAAGTGTTTTTTAAGTGCGAAAACTTTCAACGCACGGGGGCATTTAAATTTAGAGGTGCATACAACGCCCTCGTCCAACTATCGGTAGCACAAAAACAAACAGGTGTTCTCACCTATTCATCGGGAAATCATGGCCAAGCGATCGCTTTAGCTGGACAATTACTAAATATTCCCACCACGATTATCATGCCTGATGATGCTCCTGCTGTTAAACAAACTGCTACTCGTGGTTATGGTGCAGAGGTAATTTTGTACAATCGCCAAGAAACAAACCGGGAAGAATTAGCCCAAAATTTAGCACGCGATGGCTCTTTGACACTCATTCCCCCTTACGATCATCCCCATGTAATCGCAGGACAGGGAACAACTGCTTTAGAACTGATTCAAGAAGTTGGTCAATTGGACTTACTATTAGTTTGTTGTGGCGGTGGCGGATTACTTTCTGGTTGTGCGATCGCAGCCAAAGCACTTTTACCTAATTGTAAAGTAATCGGGGTAGAACCAGCACTTGCCGACGATGCTACGCGCTCCTTTTACACCAAAACCCTGCAAACTGTCAAAAATCCTGATACCATAGCTGATGGTGCCCGGACTCCTAGCCTTGGTCAAATTACTTTCCCCTTAGTGCTGCATTACGTCGATGATATGGTGACGGTATCTGAAGAAGCGATTCTTCGCACCATGTTTTTTTTGTGGGAACGTCTGAAAATTGTAGTTGAACCCACCGGAGTACTCGCCGCCGCCGCCTTACTCGAAGGTGTCGTGATAGCACCAGAGGCGAGGATTGGTGTGATCATCAGCGGTGGGAATGTAGATTTGGCGCAAGTTGGTAAATTGTTTTCTGTGGGATTGTAATTGTCTTATCAAACCATCTTGCTGGCTGTGATCAGGTGAGTTTTTTGTGAAAATTATCGTAAATCAAAGGGTTTAAGACCCCAACAATACAGGTAGCGTTATTTTCAGTCGGGGTTTAAATCCCCGTCTGAAAATGTCTTTAATTTTGAATTTTGAATTGTTAATCTGCTTTTTCCCGGTTATTAGAGATAGCTAAGTATGATACTGGAAAAAGAAGCTCCAATAAATCTCCTTGATTATAGTTAACATTACTAAATTGAATGATTTTAGAAAAAAAGTTCTAGTGAGGGTGCGCCGATACCTCAATAATAAAGGACTTTAAAATAACAAAGTGTTCAAACTCTAAAAATTGTGTTGATAATAAACTGGCGATCGCTTATTTACCACAAAATCTTGGCTGAAAAATCAGGTAATTAAGGGTTTTTACGAGCAATATTTACATATGTTAATATTGTCTTTTTGGTTTAGGTACGGATATTCAGCATGGTTCCCATAAAGACTGTTCTCAAAGATTCAGAGCAAGTCACTCGGTTGTTTTGTCATCTCGAATTTGATGGAAAAAAGCTCAATCATCAACCGGGTAGTCTATTGGGGAGTACTGCATTGATTGCGGGAACCACCGTTGGGGCTGGGATTCTCGCTCTACCAGCCGTTACCCTGCCTTCTGGGATTGTGCCATCCACATCTGGGCTGATTGCTGTTTGGCTCTACGCTTTAGTTTCAGGGTTATTGGTTGCAGAGGTGACTTTAAACACGATGCGAACAGAAGGGCGTCCGAGTATAGGTTTTTTGGGAGTTGTTGAGAAAATCCTTGGTAAGTTGGGAGCGCGAATTGCTGGCGGCGTATATTTATTCATGCACTATGCTCTCTTGGTGGCATACATTACCGAAGGTGGAGAGATTTTAGGATCTGCGGCGGCAAAAGTCTGGAGTGTGCAGATATTGCCTACGTGGGTAGGAACAACGACTTTCACGCTCTTATTTGGTGGCATTATGTATCTTGGGCGAGAAAAGTTTATTGAGAAATTAAACAGCGCCTTTGTCGGAATTGTCATCGTTTCCTTCTTGGGACTATTGTTTCTGGCAGGAGGGCAGATTCAGAGCGCCCAACTGTTATTTCAGGACTGGAGTGCCCTTGGTAGTGCCATTTCAGTGATGTCTGTGGCGCTATTTTTCCAAAACGTTGTGCCGCTAGTTGTGACGCAACTCGAAGGGGATACCCACAAAATTCGTCAGTCCATCTTTATTGGTTCTGTGATTCCTCTAATTATGTTCTTGGCGTGGAATGCCGTAATTTTAGGAAGCGTCAGTCCCGATATGCTACATGGCACATCTGACGGTAGAACTGTTTTTGACCCACTGCAAATTCTCCGAGCAGGTGGTGCGGGAGAATGGTTAGGAGTGCTAGTATCCATTTTTTCAGAGTTTGCGATCGTCACATCATTCATTGGATTTGTGTACGGGTTGCTGGATTTGTTCAAAGATATTTTCCTACTTGCAGAGGGCGAACTTTCTAGCCGCCTACCCCTCTATTCGCTGGTTCTTTTCCCTCCGATGACTCTCGGAACGCTCAACCCCAGCATCTTTTTTACTGCCCTAGATTACACTGGAACATTTAGTATCTCAGTTCTAGGTGGAATTATTCCGGCGTTAATGACTTGGAAGCAACGTCAAGAACAAGAAAACTCAGATAGCATAAATCAACCACTCGTTCCTGGTGGGAAAGTGACACTCATTGTGATGATTGGAATGGCATTAGCCATGATGGGAAGACAAATTCTGTCAATTTATACAAAGTCAAACCATTAATTATAACTTTATGTAGTACAAAAGATTATAATTATAATACAAATATGCCAACCACAATCAAATGAGTGATTCTCGCCTCGTAAAAATCAGCAAATATCTCAGCAAATATCTGCGACACACACCGGATGCAATTGGAATTCAACTTGCTCCCGGTGGTTGGGTTGCTGTTGATGAACTACTTACCGCTTGTGCTAAAAACAAGTTTCCGATTACCCATCAGGAATTGCAGGTGGTAGTTGAACTCAACGATAAACAACGCTTTTCTTTTGATTCTACAGGTACTCTTATTCGTGCCAACCAAGGACATAGTGTAAAAGTCGATTTACAATTAGAACCTGTTGTTCCTCCAGATGAGCTTTATCACGGCACGGGACGCAAATCTGTAGAGTCAATTCTGCAAACAGGACTTTGTAAAATATCACGACATCATGTCCATTTATCGAAGGATATTGCAACAGCACAAACTGTTGGTGCAAGACATGGAAAAGCAGTGGTTTTGACTGTACATGCTGCGGCCATGCATCAGGCGGGTTACATCTTCTATTGTTCTGCTAATGGTGTTTGGTTAGTGGATCATGTGCCACCTGAGTATCTACAAAAAATTTGAACAAGCCAATTTAATTAATTTTACAGTAACTTGAAGCCGAGGTTATTGAGAGCTTCACGCAAGCGATCGCGTCCTCTCAATGATTCTACACTTGCGATGCGTTGGGCTGAGTGTTCTGACCAATCACCAGCAACATTCATCTTTTGTTCAGTATAGAATTCTTTGATGATGTCGTTGTAGTGAGCGATCGCTTCTTCTTGATCTGCCAATTTATAGGTTTCACGGTGCAGTATCGCTGACTGGGGCAACCTTGGCTTAATCGCTGCTTGTACTTCAGGATTCGGATAGCCTACACACAGCCCAAATACAGCATACACGGAGGAGGGCAAATTCAATATCTCTGCTACCTCTTGTGGGCGGTTCCTGATTCCGCCGATATATACTGTTCCCAAACCGAGTGACTCTGCTGCGACTGCTGCGTTTTGCGCCGCCAAAGTTGCATCGATTGTTGCCATCACAAACATTTCCAAGTATTCCAGCGCATCATGAGATATGCCGCGACTGTCAGCAACGTAACTTAGACGCGCCAAGTCTGCTAACCAAACCAAGAATAAAGGCACCTGCTTAATATGTGCTTGGTTTCCCGCTAACTTGGATAACTCCTCTTTGCGCTGTTGATCTTCGACTGCTACCACACTCCAGGTTTGCAAATTAGAGGAAGTAGATGCAGATTGGGCGGCTGCAATTAGCAACTCCAGAGTTCCCGGTGGTAGAGGTGAAGCTAGATAAGACCGGATTGAACGGTGAGATAGTAGTGCTGTCAGAGAATCATTCCATTCAATTTCGGGATTGAAGGGAATTTCACCGTAGCGCGATCGCAATAATTCTGTAGGATTAGTCATAATCAATTCCAAAATTCTCAGTTGTTTTGCCACTAATACTCATTCCATTTGTCGGGGCATAGAGATGTATGCCCTTACAACCGATTCATTGTACTAGTTTAAGTTTTTGGTGAAAATGCAGCGTATTGTTCTTTTGTCAATACTGCATCCTTCACATTTACCTCTTTGGGAATTAACTTCAATTTATAATATGTCTCCGCAACACCTTGTTGTAGATTTATTAGATTATCGTCAACTGGCACAAGACCAAAAGTCCGTCTGTCAGTTGCTTTTTTCATCGTTTCTACATCAATTCCTAACACAGGTGCTAGAATTTTCGCTACTTCTTCTCGATTCTGTTTAGACCATTCTTCTAGATTTTGAATTTCCTCCAGTATTGTCTTCACAGTTTGGGGATTTTCAGTGACAAATTTGCGAGTCATCAAATAATATCCTCCCTGTTTATTAATTCCTGTGCCATCAATCAGGACTCTGGCTTTAGTTGCCTCTTGAGCTGCTGCATAGAAGGGGTCCCAAATTACCCAGGCATCTACACTACCCTTGACAAATGCCGCGCGAGCATCAGCCGGTGCCAAATATTTAGGTTCAATGTCAGTATATTTTAATCCCGCTTTCTCTAAAGCTTGGACTAACAATAAGTGAGCGCTAGATCCTTTTTGAAAGGCAACTTTTTTACCTTTAAGGTCAGTAACTTTTTGAATTTGTGAATTTTGAGGAACAAGAATTGCTGAACTAGCCGGACTCGCCGCAGTACCAACAACATAAGTTAGTGATGCTCCGGCTGCTTGAGCAAATATTGGCGGTGATTCTCCTACAGGGCCGATGTCAATACTACCCACATTCATGGCTTCTAGTAGTTGGGGCCCCGCTTGAAATTCAGTCCACTGTACAGTTATACCTTCTGGTGCTAAACGCTTTTCTAAAACACCCTTAGTTCTCAGCAAAATGGTCGATTTTTGATAGCCAAATTTTACTACTGTTGCTTTACTGGAAGCAGAATTGCCAACAGATGTGGCACTGGGATTAGGAGAATTAACAGTCGATGTCGATGAGCAGGCAGCAAATAGCACGCTCAAACATAGCCCTGTAACAAAAGCTCCCGTTATTGGTAAAACAGAAGAAGAGAAGAATAACTTATGTTGATTATTAAATGGGATATTCCTGAATTTTATCAACGATATCCACTTGGTAATTAAGCGGCGAAAGATTAGGTTAATCATCAAAATGATTTCTCCGAACTATATAAATACTATAAACTTATAGGTTTACCGGAGTATATGAATAAATTCAGGGTAAGTTGACATAAAAATAGCGCAAAGTCGGGTAAATTTATACTTTCCTACCTATTATCCTAGTACAGCACAGCCCAAAGCCAGCCACCATCTCAATTAACCAGACAATTGATTAAGCTGCTTGTTAAAGGTAGGCAAACTGACGCCACACTGTACTAGTGCCAAAAAAACACATCATTAATTCAGCAAATCAGGTTCTTCGCGCACAATCCTGTCGTAAAGTGGCTGGAAGCTGAACCACCCGCTTGTATGTGACCCCACTTGAGTTTGTGTTAAACGGGCTGTTTCGTGTTTGATAGTAGTGGGTCTACCCGCAGCTTCTGCCAGCAGTTGGGCTTGGCACGATCGCTCCAAACTAATGTACCAAAAGGCGGCTTCATCTACTGTATGTCCCACAGTTAAAATGCTGTGGTTACGTAGGATTATGGCTTTCTTTGGCCCCAAAGCTTGCGCCAGTCGCTGACCTTCAGAAGTTTCTAAAACAACACCTGTGAAATCATCAAATAGGGCATGATCTTCGTAAAAAGCACAAGAATCTTGAGTCAAGGGGTCAAGGAGACGACCTAAACTAGACCAGGCTTTACCATAAAGTGAATGGGCGTGAGCCGCCGCGATTACATCAGTTCGAGCTTCATGAATCTGAGAATGGATGGCGAAAGCAGCTTGATTTACCTGAGCATCGCCTTTAACCACCTCACCTTCTCTGTTAACTAGAATTAGGTCAGAAACTCGGATATGACCGAAGTATGTCCCGAATGGATTGACCCAGAAATGGTCTGTAAACTCCGGATCACGAGCCGTAATATGGCCTGCAATTCCCTCGCTGAACCCAAACTTACCAAACAGGCGAAAGGCAGCAGCTAGGCGTTGCTTACGGTGCAGGCGTTCATCTTCAACTTGCTCGAATACTGGGGGTTGTGGTCTATCGTACTTGGGCATGTTCTTTTTCCTCTTCCTCTTTACAAGGAGCGTTGGAATATCCAGAGCGAAAGGATTGGACGCTGTGAGATTCTGGAATGAACTGGTGACGCAATACGCAACCAGTATCATTACCTAGAAGATGGATGGATACAGATGCGCTCTGGGATGTGGTTTTGACGGCGTGAATATCGCCATCTGGGGGTAAGAGGCGGTAGATATCGCCTGGTTGAAGCGATCGCACTTCAGTTACTTGTAATTGTGCGTGTCCTTCAGCATCGCCGCTATCTACACGGCGATAGACTGTTTCTTCTTGATTGCCTTTATATAAACCAATCAATCCCCAGGCCAAATGGTCGTGGACGGGAGTCGTTGAACCTGGGGGAATCACCAAACTGAATACTGACAGTGAACGGTCTTTAGCGCGATAAAGCAGCCATTGACCAATACCGCCGCCCATCTTGCTTTCGGGATTAATTTGGGCAAACTTTTCGGGTAGCCATTCCTGTTGGGCAAGGAGTTCTTGAAAATAGGGTTCTAGTCTAGCGAGAGTTTGTGTGCGATCGTCAACAGTGCTAGCGCTAATTTCCCGCACTGTTGCTACAAAGGATCGTAGTTCCTGGCTCTCAATAAACCATTGGTCTTCTGGTAACGGTTCTAAGATGGTGTGGTTTGTCATCTATATTCCTGGGTTTGTGAGGCGACTAAGATTAACTAATTACTAATTTGTAATTCATCGTTAAGAATTCAATTACGATTTATTTTAATACTAGGATGAATCTTAAAGCCAAGTTGCTCAAGTTTTAGATGAGAAAGGGACTCCTTTAGAATGATAGTAAAAGGATATCGCTGGAATACCGTAGCTTTTCCTTGTGACAATAGCAGCCTAGCATGGCTGATGTGTACTGGATATAACGGTTGTTGGTTGGCATCGAGAATGAATACTTTAGTCATATAATTTTGAATTTTAGATTTGCGATCGCCAGATTGGGAACTGGGGACAAAAGGCAGAGGTGCGGAGGGGCAGAGGGGAAAAACTTATTGCAACTTCTCCTCTGCTTCCCTGCGCCTCTGCTCCTTTTATTAAAGAAAAGACAAGAATGAGAGTCTAGAGGTCAACTCCTCCAGCACTATCGTCTTTACCTCTGATTTAGGGATTTCCAAGTAATAAATCATCCAATTTTGTGGGGTGTCTCACAATCATTTGTAGTTGAA
Organism: Nostoc sp. NOS(2021); assembly: GCF_017115025.1. Taxonomy (GTDB): domain Bacteria; phylum Cyanobacteriota; class Cyanobacteriia; order Cyanobacteriales; family Nostocaceae; genus Nostoc. The sequence goes on from NZ_JABXKM010000052.1 coordinate 28,932, forward strand.
TATTTTTATTGGGAAGTCTCTTAACTGTGATATGGCTACCTTAAGTACGGTAAATCGGTCGAATAACCGTTGAATTGACTACAAGCAGAAATTATCACATACAAATTTAAAAAGCAATAGGCTTGCGAGGAGAGGATTAAGGGTTGGGGTTTAAGCAATTAAGCTGACATAATATGACGCGTCAAAAGGGCGTAATTGCTTGTAAATGCAGGGTTTTTTCTAACTGCGGATGCTGGAAGCGAAGTTCTCTGGCGTGCAGATGTAACCGACTAGTAACTGCACGGCATCCATAAAGGCGATCGCCTAAAATAGTTATCCCAAGTCCTCGCGCATCAGCTGCATGAACTCTCAACTGATGAGTGCGTCCTGTTAGTGGCGTAAATTCTACGCGGGTGTAGTCTCCTTCTCTCGCCATTACCTGGAAGTCTGTCAAGCTGGGTTTACCGTGCTGCCAATCAACTTTTTGCTCAGGGCGATTTTCAGGATCTCCCCACAATGGTAGGTTAATCACACCTTGCTCAACTGTCAAAACACCGGAAAGTATGGCTTCATAAACCTTGTGAATCTGGCGTTGCTGAAACTGTTGGCTGAGTTGCCGATGGGTTTGGCGATCGCGTGCCAACAACAAAATCCCAGAAGTTTCTTGATCTAGGCGATGCACAGATGCAAGTGCCATACCATCAGCTAAGAGATGACGTAAGCGACTCAAGACACTATCTTGGCGATCGCCATAACGACCAGGCACAGAAAGTAATCCAGCAGGTTTGTTTACAGCAATCAGCCATTCGTCTTCATAAATAATCGGGATCTCTCCCTTGATAGGGGAGAAGGCTGGGAAATTACAACGTTTTTCATTGGAGTCAAACACATTGGATCTACGCAAATGTGTTAATGTATTTAGCGAGAGTGGGGCCGTTGTCTGAAAATCCCTATTAGGGATTGAAATAGGTTTCAAGCCAGAGAGCAAAAACCCCATCAATGGCTGACATCGCTCGGCACACGCTCCATAAAATTCTCCCTGGATTTTATCCTGATTTACGGAAGACGCACCCCACCAAAATTCCGCCATTGCCAATGGTTTGAGTCCATGTGTTGCCGCATAATGTAGTAGCTTTGGGGCACAACAATCCCCTGTGCCAGTGGGAGAGCCTCCTGGCATCAATTGCTGTAATGATTGCGATCGCCCGGAAAAATTGGTCAGGCTGTAGCTAGCGTGCATCTGAGCTTGCAATTGACGCGACAGTGCTTTACGCCGTTGTTTCAGTTCACTAATTCGCGCATCTGTTGCTGCAATTAACTGTTGAAGGGGCTGTAATACTGCATTTTGCTGGCGTTTAAGTTGTCGTCGCTCAATTCCTTGCTGACGACTCTCTTCGTCGAGTTGTTCCAGGACAATAGTGAGTGCTTCTGGACTGAGTGTGTTGCAGATTTGCTGACGTTTTTCCTGTCGTTGATGTTTGCAATAGCGATGGCGATCGCTCATTGCTTGCAACTGCTGCTCAAACTCATCAAACAGGGTTTCATACTGCTGACGTTCGGTCAGTTGCTTTAATGCGAGGAGTTCTTGCTTAATTGCGTCCAACTGTGTCAAAGTGCGGGCTTCCTCAAAAGCAACTTCGTCTCGTCCTGGAATTGGCGGCACCCAGCCCTCAACGGCACTGCAACCATTCAAAAGACCGGAGAAGGCTTTGAGTACTCGTTGTTCGTCATTAGGCAATTCAACCAATAGTATTCCATACATCTTGCCTTCACGAGAATAACAGTCATTGTTGCTAAAATATTGCATTAGTCCGTGGGCGATCGCTTCGGCCATTGAGGTGCGGGGTAATTTCAGGCGAGCGCCACTTTGAGGACAACGCCCTTCGTACCAATAGCTACAAGATGAGTCGCTGACAGCAAAATCGCAGTCGATGAAATTTGAAAGTGGGTGCAGAACTACCATACAAGGTATGATTGCAAATCTAGCCGATCCTAATATCTGAAATTATTGCCTATACTAGCAAGTTCGTAGTCAGGACTTTAGTCCTTATTTTTTAAGCAGTAAAGTTCTTACTACAAACTTTTCATTACTATCTTGACAAAATAGTAGTGCGAGTGCGATCGCCTATGAATTATTTTGACTCTCTAGGATTTAGCCAGGAGGAATCGATGAATCGCTCACCGGTGGATTGTCTTGTTTTGGTGCAAGCGGTTGTTCAGGTGAATTATCTTGTTTTGGTGCAAGCGGTTGTTCAGGTGAATTATCTTCTTTGAATGTAGATTCCGGATTTTTTGTCATGCCATGCTGCTCTTGCCCTCTAAGTCCAAGATATGTGGCGGCACTGATTCCTTGTAGAGTTAGAAGTGTATCATCAAATGCCGGCATTGCCAGATTTTTAATCACCTCCAAAACAAAGAATAGTCCGATCGCAACTGTCCAAATAAATGTTTGGAACCGATGAAAGTTGACTCCATTAACATCCGATAATATATCTGAGAAAAAACCTTCAGAAATGTCTTGACTACCTTTTCTATTTTCCTCATTACCTTGCCCATCAATTAACGAAGTACCAAATGCAGTTACAGAGTTAATTCCTAATAAAATTAGTGATTGCCGATTCAAAATATTGGCATAATTTCCTGTTATGCCGTAGATAATCAGGTAAGAACCAAAAATTAGAAATGTCCAAAAAGCAAGTTGAGATATCGAGAGGCTGAACGGGTTTTTGTTCAATTTTTTTCTACCAAGAAAAAATTGAGTAATTCGGCTTTTCCGAGCTTCTTTTTGAAGAGCAGCCTTTTTTGTAATCAACAGTTCCTGACCACCGATCACCTCTTGTTGACAGTAAACCCCTTCTATTCCAGGGCTACGAAGGGCGTTTCGGCAATACCTAGTGAATATTAATACAATAGTCAGAAGTAGAAGCAGACACAGCCAAAATCGCCACGATAACAGAACTATTTTGAATTTAGGAGGTGATAGAGGATTGCTCACCGGAATCGCCAGTTTCTTGGGACAGCCGACTCCAGCTATCACGTTAATACTGTATCTACTTGCTTGACCAAGAAGCGTATTCCATGCAGCTTGAGACGAGTCGGTACGTTCAAGTCGAAAGGCTAACCAATTATCATCAACAATTTTCCTTTGATCTTTACCCGGAAGCATGACGATGACTGGTTCTCCGTGGACATCCTCTAGTTCATAGCCATCCAGGTACAACACTAATTGGCGAGGATCAAATGAAGTGCCATTAGTCGTTGCATTTCTGGTCGCTGCTGATAATCCTTCAACTCTCACCCTGATGCGATCGCCCATTTTAACTTGGTTACGATCATTGTCGGCAATGACTTGTTGAGTTTTGAGACCAGGGGGTACTGAACAGACTTGAGGGGATGTCAATACAGAAGGGACATCTGAACTATCTTGAGCAATTACTGCAAAGTTGATAGAAACGATCAGAGAAAACACCAACAGAAAAATAGTAGTAAATCTTTTAGCGTTTTTATACATCGAGAGGGATTCCACTGTGATTACTATGTCGGTAGTGTAACCATACTTGAGTCATTCCGTCATCGAACCAGGCTTGGTGGAAACGGAAATCAACGTCAACGAAATTCTCATCTGACCAACTGAACAAGACAGCTAAAGGTGAAAGGCGCGATCGCCAAACTTTTCCGATTTCTGGAACGCAAGTAAGAAGAGACGCTTACGCATTTCGGGAGTATTTACATCCTGATGTGTACCGTGATCTCATCACTAATACCAATTCTGTATGAAGATGCGCTAAAGCATATTTAAGTACAAGAAAGAAAAACGAACCGCGAAGGACGCGTTCACGAAGTGTCTCGAAGAGAAGGACGCAAAGGAAGAAAGAAGTTAAAAGGGTTTGGCGCAGCCTCACAAAGAAATGGTATAACGTTGTTTTTCTGGGCGCTCCTTCAACTGGTAAAACCACCATTGCATCACAATTAGCTAAAGAATATAACACTGTATGGATGCCGGAGTATGGGCGTGAATATTGGGAAAAACGCACTACGTGCCGCTACGCGAACACCCGTCCCATATTCAGGGCGGGCAGGAACCCCACAAGATGGATAATTTATTTCTTGGAAGTCCCTAAGCAGCATTTATTCTTTGCAAACCAGTGTAAATATTGAACCGTTCTCCGCGTAGGAATCCAATTAAGGTAATCCCGAATTCCTTGGCGACAGACACCGCCAAACTACTGGGAGCAGAAACAGAACAGACAATGGGAACTCCCGCAGTTGTAGACTTTTGCAAAATCTCAAAACTAGAGCGTCCACTGACCAGGATAATACAGTTATTTAAAGGCAACTCGTCACTGAGCAAAGCTGTACCAATCAATTTATCCAAAGCATTGTGTCGCCCAACATCCTCCCATAGGTTTAACAGTTGTCCTTGAGCATCGAAGGTAGCCGCAGCGTGTAAACCCCCTGTAGCAGTGAAGATACCTTGAGCGGCGCGGAGTTTGTCTGGTAGGCTGTAGATGATCTCAGGTGTTACTGTTGGGCCAGAAGGAATCACTGGACATCCCCGCATACGCAAAGCCTCAAGGCTAGCTTTACCACACACCCCACAGGCGCTACTAGTGTAGAAATGACGCTCCAAAGGCTGTAAGTCTGGAATCAACCCATCCCGCAGTTCTACATTGACAATGTTATGGCGCTGCTCACCATCTACTAATTCATCTACGCAGTAACTTATCCGTCGGATATCTTCTCTGCGGCTAACGACTCCTTCACTGTAGAGGAAACCAGCAGCCAGTTCAAAATCTGCCCCTGGTGTCCGCATAGTTACAGCTACCGTCTTCTGGAAAGGAACAAGACGAATTTCTAAAGGTTCCTCAGTAGTGAGATGATCTAAACGAGGCCGTACTTGACCTTTTTCTATTACCCAAACAGTGGCTTTGGTTTTGCTTTTAGTTGGTATTGTCATATTTGTGAGAGTTGGTAAATTGAAAATTTGATACTAATCTGGAAACAGAGTAATGCTATTTGTATATCAGATGTCAGGTTGATGCTCACCAACTACTTTGTACCGTTGAGCTAGATCGGCTAGGTTTCTGTTTAGGAAGTAAAATGAACCTCAGATTTTTGGCTTTCAGTAAAATTTTATTTGCAATAGTCTTTGTGATTTCCCTTGGTTTTGCAGGATACCTAGTGGGTAATAACATTAGTCAGGGAGTAATTGGAAAATCCCTTGCTAAACAAGTCATGTCTACCTCCACCGTCGGAAAAAGTTCTCAACTACAGACACTTTTAAATGAGATAGTTGTAGAACAAAAAATACCTGGTGCAGTCATGTATATTTCTACACCTAATGGTTCTTGGCTGGGAGCATCTGGTGTCAATGACTTGTCAACTAAAACCCGGATGAAACCCACAGATGGCTTTTCTATTGCCAGTATGAGTAAAACTTTTATGGCGGTGGTTGTGCTGAAATTAGTGGAAAAAGGGAAGATAGAATTAGATCAGGCGATCGCTACCTACTTACCAACAAACATCAGTCCTCATATTATCAACAGCGACAAAATTACAGTTCGTCAACTGCTCAACCACACCAGTGGTGTTGCTGAATACCTAGACACAAAAGAGTTTATTCAAGCTACTGCGAGAAGAAGTCGCTCACAGCCTTGGACAGCCAGAGAAGCTATTCCGTATATGTACCAAGAACAACCGCGTGCAAATCCCGGAGAAAAATTTATTTATACTGATTGCAACTACATTCTTTTGGAACTGATTGTTGAAAATATAACTAGGGGAACTCTCGCACAAGCAATTCGCAGTCAGATTTTAAAACCATTAGGATTAAAACATACCTTCACGGAATTGCGCGAACCGACAATTGGAGAAGTAGCTACAGGTTATGGCGATCGCCATAAGCATGGTAAGCTAGATAGCTACGCCGAAGTCAATGATGGCAATGGTTTAGGAGATGGTGGGTTGGTTTCAACAGCAGAGGATTTAGCCAAGTTCGCTAAAGCGTTATTTGTCAAAAAAACCTTACTTTCCTCGAAGATGATGAAAGAAATGTTGAAATTTAAAGATAATGGCGAAGGCTATAGCTATGGGTTAGGTGTAGAACGGTTTTCATCTCCTTTAGCAAAAGCAATTGGGCATACTGGTACAGCCTATGGCTTCGTAACATTGCTTGCATATCTCCCCAATCAAAATACCACCATAATAGTGCTGCTAAACAATCAGGATGTTGATATTAAATCAGTAGCTAGGACAGGTCTGGAAGTTGTTGAGAGTAAATGATAGTAATTTGTAATTATGCTTGTAGGGCTTAGATTATCATGTTCATCCTACTACTTTGTCAAGTTGGTTTTGAGAGTTTGTAGTAAGCAGTTTAGTGCTTAGAAAATAAGGACTAAAGTCCTTATTACGAACTTGCTTACCCATCAATTTAAACTTGACAAACTACTACTTGGATGATCACCTTTCTAGGTCAATGTTCAGTTATCAATAATTGGGGTTACTAATAAATTAGTAAGTACACGTTTCTCATCATGGAAAATAAACAACAAGAGATGTTAGATTTATTGGATGAAATCTACTGGAATGAAGGATATTCTTACGGAATTGAGTATTTTAGCCAGTTTTTGCATAAGATGGAAAAATATGATTTTGCAAAAATATTAGCTTCCCAAGCAAAATTTCCTGTTCAATATGTACTTAGCTTTATTCTATCAACTCCTTCACTTTGGATTAATTTTTTAGATACAGACTGGATTAGAATTATGTCTGTATTGAACCCCAGACCAAAACCATTCAGCATAGAAATTTTTGATGCAGGTTATGTAGATATTCATTTTTTATGTAAATATATGCGAGTTAATGCAATAGAACTGTTTTTACAACAAGAGAAATTCAGCAATGAAGATAAAAAAAGGATTCTTCAGTACTCTAGTAAAGTAGCAATTTTTTTATTTATGAATGAGTTAGATTTGGAAAATTTAGACGGCAATTATTATCTACATCAAGATGAACTTGAAAAGGTAAGATTAACCCTTATTTCTACCGGAAAAATTAAGCCGCTTAATTATACTGAAGATGAACTTAGTGAATACATAGAAAAAGAGCTAAAAGTTTATGAGTAAGGCTTTTAGCTTCACTTAACTCTTACCGCCAAATGCAACCCTAATGCATCCAGCAAAGCACTCAGACAATAAAATTCTATTTCTTCTCTCTCGGATAATATCTCTTCGAGTTTGTCATAAACTTGCTTAACTTGTACAGAAAATTGATCAATTCCACCTTTTGCCTCAATCACATTTTTCAGCGCCTTACTCAACATTTTCGGGTCGCCTTCTTCTAAGACAACTTCGACATAAGCTGCTGCTTCTAATGGGTCTTTGAGGTCTTCAATCAGTTTTTCGTGATAGCTTGCACTTTTAGGCATTATCTCTACTCCTATAATCTTCCCAATATTCTTTTGCTTTATCAATATCTTTTTCTTGAGTACTTTTATCACCACCGCACAAAAGAATAATAATTGCTGACCCTTCTTGCCCAAAGTAAACCCGATAACCAGAACTGTAGTCTATTCTCAGTTCAAAAACCCCATCTCCCACTGATTTACAATCACCGAAATTACCTGCTTCTACTCGGTCAAGCCTTGCTCTGATTTTAGCCTTTGCTTTTCTATCTCGCAAAGAGTCAAACCACTCAAAGAAAGGATTGATACCGTTATATGTTAAATAATTCCTAACCTCCTTTGGTTGAACTTCCATGATTTTTAGAGTAAGTCTACATACTTTAAATCGTATCTGGGTCAATACCCAATTCTCGCAATTTTGCTGCTAGGCGTTCAGTACGTTGTGTTTCTTGTTGGGCGCGTTGCTTTTCTTGTTCGGCGTAGTTCGCTTCCCACTGTGCAATTTCTTCTGGTGTAGGCATTACCTGTCCTTCTGCATTGAAATAGCGTAATTGATTTTCATGAACGCCCAAGTACAAACTTAACTGCTGACTCCACAACAACCCTTGTGGGTTGAGTTCTATAGGTTGATAAGTACCACCCACCAAAATAAACCCAGCAAATTCTAGATTCTTGGGGTCAAACCAGAAATATTCAGGAGTGCGAAAGATATCTTGATAAATTTGTTTTTTTAAGCCCTTGTCAATCGCTGCGGTTGACTTTGAAAGCAGTTCTATAATCAAATTCGGATATTTGCCGTCTTCTTCCCAAACAACCCAACTATCACGGGGTTTGTGTTCAGTATCCAACACCAGAAAGAAATCTGGCCCCTGAAAGTCTTCGGATTTAGGCTGGCGTGGACTGTAATAAATGCTAATATTGCCGGCAGCAAAGTAGTCATTAATACGATTGAAGTCTCGCCACCACCAATCAAGGCATTTTATCAATAGCAACATTTGCAGCAAATGTAAGTATGTTTCCAATGGTGGCTCATTACTTTCTAAATTCACTGGTGGAAATATAATATCTTCTGGGGTTTCAAAATCTTTGGCGACAGACATGGCTGCAAGTTTTGGAGTGATATTAAGTTGAGCGTAGCAGTGGGAAAACGGTAATCTTAGGTTTGTTTTTCCAGACGCACGATCGCATTATAATCAGGAACTCCTTCCAGCGATCGCTTACTTTTATCTAGTAGCACATTCCCTTCTGGCCAATGTACTTGTAAGTTTCCTGACTGAATTGGCGCAATGTAGACTTGACAGAACAACTCGCCTAAATCATTCTTAAGAATAACGCGATCGCAATCTTTTAAACCCAACTGTGCCGCATCAGCAGCATTCATTAGCACAGCCTCTCGCACTGCCCCAGTAATTGCATCCTTGCGTTCCTGCACCATACTATTAAATTGTTTGCCTCGGCGTGTTGCTAATAAGAAATAACCTTCTGGTAATTCTCTTTGGGGCGGCAACAATACGCCAAAGTGTGCCTTCCCATCCACTGTCGGGAAATTCCAACCAAAGCACAAATGTGACCCGCCATACTGAAATTGATCGCCAGCTTGCTGTAAGTGTTGAATACCTGCATATTGGGGGACGACTTGAGCAATTTCTTGACGAATAGCAGCTGTGTCAGCAAAAGCCAGCTTATCTGCCAAATCTGGTTTTACCCGCCTTGCCAATTCTAAAAATACTTCCCACTCTGGACGCGCTTCCCCAATGCGTGGCCCCGGAATTTCTGGACTGAAAATTACCCGGCGTTCGGTGTTAGTTTCTGTGACTCCCCCTGGTATTTCATAGCGAGTTGTCGCAGGTAAAAGCACCACAGTATCAGCAGGTTCCACTAACATTTGGCTGGAGAGAACAATATCCATGTGTACCCGCAACGGTATTTGCTTCAGTGCCGCTTCCACATAATCCGGTTCTGGCAGCACTTCTAGGAAATTCCCGCCCACGGAAAATAACACATCTAACTGTCCCTGATGTGCGGCGTTAATCATTTCTGGAGCAATTAAACCTTTACTTGCTGGCACTTCAAAGCCCCAATGCTGACTCAATTGGGCAGCATTTTCTGGGGTGATGGGTTTACCACCAGGAAATACTGTCGCGTAACATCCCATCTCTGCACCACCCTGCACCCCAGAGTGACCGCGAATTGGCATTAAACCGCAGCCTTCCCGACCGACAAAACCTTTGGTGAGAGCTAAGTTGATGATACTTCGCACATTATCTTCGCCGCATTCATGTTGGGTAATGCCCATACTCCAAACAAATACGGCTTTATTAGCTTCTTTGACCATTTTCGCAAAGGCGGACATTGACTCGCGGGATGTACCAGAAAGCCGCTCTAATTCTTCCCAAGATTGGCTTTCTAACGATGCTTTGAGTTCAGCAAAGCCAACTGTATGTAAGTTAATAAATGACTGGTCTACCCAGTTGTTAGCAATTATATGTTTAATTGTGCCATTCAAAAATGCTATATCCCCGCCCATATTGATTAAGAAGAAGTCTTCGGCAAACTTTGTACCGAAAAGGGCACTTTCCACAATTGAGGGCACCCAGTAGCGCTCCATTCCTGGCTCACGGTAAGTGTTAATAACTACAATTCTAGTGCCAGCTTTCTTGGCGTAATGGAGATATTTAACGGTGACAGGCTGATTATTGGCAACATTGGAGCCAATGAAGACTAATAAATCAGTGCCAATCCAATCTTTATAAGAACAGGTGGTAGCCCCCGCACCGATCGCAGCTTTCAGTCCCGCCGTGCTGGGAGAATGGCAAATGCGGGCAGCGTTATCAATATTATTGCTTCCCATTGCCCGCACAGCTTTTTGGGTAGCATAATAAGTTTCGTTGACAGTACCGCGACTGGTAATATAAAAACTGAGGCGGTCTGGTGTGGTAGTGCGGATGCGATCGCTAATTACCCCTAAAGCTTCATCCCAGCTAATACGGCGAAAGCCTTTTTCACCTCGTTGACGGATCATCGGGTAGGGAAGCCGCCCCAAGTCGCGTAATTGGGCACTTTTTTGCTTTTGTAACTGCGAGACATCCTCCAATACCACAGGGTCAAAAGCTGGCATAGTATTCATCCGCAACAGCCGCAACCGGACATTGCAGAGATGGATACCATCTAAAGTCCAATCTTTCATCCCGGTTGTTCCGAGAGCGCAACCATCACAGACACCTTTATCGAGAATATTCCACGCATAGGGTAGTTTGTCACGAGACAACCAGATTGCCCGAAATACCTCCCAGTAATTGTTGGGATACTGTTCGCCAATGCCGAAAGGCTTCCAACTTGCCCAGTGCTGGGGTGTCCAATATCTCTTGGGTTTCGGCAACATGACGCCTCCGCTCTTATGCAAGGAAAGTGATTCTTTTAGACTACCGTTTCAAGTAGCATTTAAGTAGCATGATTTCAAAAATCTGGGCACTTATATCATGTCCGCTTGATTACTTACTAAACCCCAAGAACCCCACCCCGCCAAA
>NZ_JABXKM010000078.1 GCF_017115025.1 Nostoc sp. NOS(2021)
TTTGTACTCTTTATTTGCCTTTTACGGGTTTGTACGGTGAGGTGCAAGATATGAGTGAAGCCAACACCCCCTAGAAAACAGCAAAACTCCAACTAGGAATTTTACGCCACCAATCGGCAAACCAACCCTTATAAGCTGCCCAGTGGAGCATAATTAAAGGTACAAAAATCCATGAGATTTGGATATTTAAGTTTTGAGAACCAAGAGAAGTCAAGAATAAAAAGGATTTCTCTGTTTGTATAGCACTGCTGAGATCGTTACTCCGAAAGAAGATGGCAGAGGCACAAAACCAGTACAATGTTAGGGGGATACCTAGCATCTTTCTGAGTGGTACTAATCCCTTATAGGGAGCGATCCGAGATGACCATTGCTTGTGAACAACTAAGGCGATTCCATTTAATCCACCCCAAACTACAAAATGCCAAGCAGCTCCATGCCAGAGTCCTGATAGAAGCATCAAAGTGAGAAGATTTTTATACCCAAACAGTTCTGTTCGTTGAGCTTTTGGTCGTTTTCTCATTAAAGGAATATAGACATAATCTCGCAACCAACTGTAGAGGGTAATGTGCCAGCGTTGCCACAAATCAGTGATATTGCTGGAAAAGTAGGGAAAATTAAAGTTCAGAGGTAGTTTATATCCAAGTAAACCGGCAGACGCGATCGCCATATCTGAATAACCAGAAAAATCGCAGTATATTTGTATGACGAAAGAAATAACAGCAATCCAACAACTCAAGAAAGTATAATTTTCTGGATTCGTGAAATACTGTTCTACTAAAGGAGAAAGATTATCCGAAATGCACGCTTTCTTGAAATACCCTATGAAAAAAAGCATTAAACATCCCCGAAAATCAACCTCGCTTAAGTTTTTTGGGGTTAGCAGTTGAGGTAAAAAAGTAGATGCACGGACAATTGGGCCTGCAACCAGTTGAGGGAAAAAAGTTACAAATAGAGAAAAATCCCAAAAATTTCTAACAGCTTTGAGTTTACCTAGATAGATATCAATTATATAACTCAGAGTTTGAAACGTGTAAAAACTAATGCCTGCTGGAAGAATAATGTTAAGGGTTTTAAGGCTTATAGGTAAACCCAAAAAAGTTAAGAAGCTGGCAGCAGAATCAGTGAAGAAGTTATAGTACTTAAAAAATCCTAATATTCCTAGATTTGCTACTAAACTAAGTATCAACCATGTTTGGCGCTGCTGCTGATTCTGTGGCTTATTCAGTAAAGCATCCCAATTCCAAAAACTTGTAGTTTTTCTCTGCTCGACTATATCGCTTGTTGAGATTGCTGGTTCTGATACGGAGCCATCGCTTTGCAAATCACTAATCTGTGGTCTAGATAGCATTAAACCGACAAAGTAATCAATGACTGTCGATAGCAAGAGCAAAAAAAGGAAGCGCCAATCCCAAGCACTATAGAAGATATAACTACAGATTAGCAGCCAGAATTTACAATGATTGTGTTTCTGCAAAGCCCAATATATGCAGAAAACAAAAAGGAAGAAAAATAGAAACCGAAATTCTGTGAATACCATATTTATTTACATTGAAATAGTGACTAGGTTATAGAAACTGGGTATTCAAACCCTACCATTCATAAGTTTTTGTCCAGGATTATTTAAATATTGAGTAAATTTTGATGCCAGTAAAAGTGTGAATTCTTGAGCGCCTTCGTGATTTAGATGTGCGCTATCAATTCTGTAATCTAGTTCATATAATTTAGTAAAATTATTGGGATTATTAAAAGCAAATAGGGTTTCGATATATCCTGATTTATATGCTTTGTAAAGAGCCGATGGATTGGAATCAGTCTCTAGAATTGGAGGAATAAAAAATATAGCTTCAATTTTATTTTTGTTAATTTGCTGCTGTTGTTCAATCCGGGAAGCAATATTTTCCATCATTTTCACTCCATATATTGTGGATGGATTATTAAATGCGCTTTCTGAGTTTAAATTGGCTAATTTTGTTTGTTCATTTTTTAGATTTTTCTGATAAGTATCCAAACCATTTGTTCGGAATATAGTCTTCCATTTTCCAGCTTTCTTTTGCCAATCTATTGCGTAATATCCAGATTCTTGTATGAGTCTATCCTCAGATACTTTTGCTAATGGATCTGAATTTGATAAATCTAAATTTAATATTCTTTCCTGCCACAAAGTAGAAAGCTGACCAATCCCTAACCATCGGTAGATAAAACTTTGAAAGTTAGCGTAAATATATGGAACTTTTACTTTCCAACTATCGATTGATGATTCCATAATTAATTGGAAATTTTCTATAGTTTTACGAGGAGTATGCCAGTATATCTCCTGAGTGGAAGTAGAACCAATGTTTGTAAATAAGTCAACTGAACAGTCTAGAAATATCCACTTTAAGTTTGCTGGTTCTAAAGCCAGAATTTTTTGTAAATAGAAATCCAGTTCTGATACGTTTGCACCTGATATACCGAAGTTAAAAGATTTTACACTCTTACCCTCTGTTGTCATGTATTCATCAAACAATTTCGGAATCACCCCAAAATAAGTAGTACTTGGCCCCAGAAAAATAGCGTCATAATCATCTTTGTGTTGAGTCAAATATTGCCATTTAACACTGATTTCACCAAGAGTTTGGATAGTATTAGAATAGGGTAAAATTACATTCAAGAATCCAGAAGAAAAAATTATAGTAATTATAAAAATTAAACTATAACCAAACATAACTAGTGGTCTTAACATGATTTTTTCTTAAATATCTACAACTACATCTACTTCTGTCTTTGTTAATTGCCAGTTCATCTTCAGGTTGAGCCAGAAATTCCAAAGTGTCACACAAGCGATCGCCACCAATTTAGCTATGTATTCATTGACTTGAAATTCATAAAATAGCCAATTTACAATTAAGCTATTGAAAATAAGTCCAACCAAACAAATGAAATTAAACTTGACGAAACGTTGGAACTTTTGACTGGTTTTTTGCTGGAAAGACACATCACCAAACGTCCATATATCATTCCATAAAAAATTATTAATAATTGCCATTTCTGTTGAAAGCATTGCACTCAAAGTTAACGCTAAACATAATGAGTTATGAAATAAATAGAATGACCCCAAGTCTACAATTACCCCACTCAAACCAACTACAGCAAACCGAATAAACCGACTTACAAGCGCCGAATCAATACACAAGCGGACTTTATCTCTCAGAAAATTAATATTAAAATAGTCAATATATTGCTTCATTCAGCTTCTACTCTCTTAATGTTTTTATCGAGGCTGCTACAATCAGTAATATTCACGTTTTCTAATTTTTGTCGAGTTGCCAAAATCCTTCAAGTGGGTAGACTAATTTCAGTGAATTAGTCTTATCCTTCTGAAGTTGATGAGCTAAACTGTTTTCCAGGTCGTCAACAAAAAAGATAGAGTTGTAATATTGGAGCATCATTGGTAACTGGTCATTTTGTATTAGAAGTAAGCAAATTTTTGGCTCTAAATTATGGCTTAAGGTGAGGATAACTCCCAAATTATAATCATTTTTGCTACTTAACAATAAAATATTATTATTAGATTGATTAATACGTTGACTCATTGCTAGCAAATTCTTGGCACCTATTTGTGGCCACCAAGTTTCAGCCTGAAAAAACCTGACATCAGAAACTAGCCCAGAGATGAGTAATCCCACCGCCATAATTTGCCAAACGTTTTTCTGCCAGTTCTTTTCCAAGAAAAGATGGAAAGCTAAAATATAGACTACAGCAATTTGGATACTGAGGTATAAGGGTAACTGATAGCGAAAATGAATGGAACGAATTCCTCCAAAAATTAGGTCGTATAAAAGCAATGTTAATCCGGGAAATCCTCCTAATAAAGCAATAAATAAACTAGTGTTCGTTGATAGGCGATCGCTCAAGAAAATGATAATATAAATAATTAAAAATAAACTGAATATTATCGTAGGAATACTATAAAATAAAGGGCTTTCCGAAGGTAAATTATTGACCCAAGCATCATCAGAAGCCAAATTAAAATCAAAAAAGATTCTGCTAATTCGACTGAGCCAAATCCCAATTAAGTCGAAAGGACTATCTGTTTTAAATGTTATCCATGACAAGAGATTTGTAGCTGTGTGAATCTTGGTAATGATTACTATCAGCCAGGGTAAAAACATTAAACAAGCGGCGATGGAACTCAGTAGATAATTACGCAGAGTTTTGTTAAAGCGAAACTGTTGGCTAATAAGCACATAAATGCCATGAGCGATCGCTACCATTACTGTCAATAAATTGGTGTACAATCCCAAGGCTAGGGTGAGAGCATACACAGCCCAGGTAAAAAAACTTTCTCGGCGAATGGCTCGCAATAAAGCAGCACCTGAGACTAGAATCATCACCATCCACAGACCGTATTCTCGTGCATCTTGGGCAAAGAAAACCTGCAAGGGAGAAACCCCCATTACAGCCATTGCCACCCACCCCACTAGTGCTGATTCAAATAACTCTAAACACAGCCAATATACACTAGGAAATATCAACAGACTGATCACTGCTGATAAACTCCTGACTCCCGCAGGGAAATCTCCAAAGACTTGCGCCCACAATCTCACCATCAGATAATACAAAGGTGGATGTTGCGGATCTGAAGTTATTAAGTAGCGAACTGTGTCAGCCACAGATAGTTCTGGGTTAATGTGTTGATATTTGTCTAAAGTGCTGACAGGAATTACGCCTTCATTATTGCTCCCATTGCTAAAAACTTCTTGTTTAATCTCGGCTAACGTATGACCAGATATTGCCAGCGATGTAGCAGATTCATCGTACCAATACACTTTCTGTCCCAAATGGGTAAAGCGAAAGAAAATACCTAACCCAATCAGGCTAATTACCAGAATTTTTAACCAAGTTGGAGGATTTGACTTTGCTAGCAATTGTAGTTTGTCCATTTATTGCACCTAATTAGTAGCTATCCTTTTGGCTGCTTGAAATATTCATGGGCAAGAATTGGCGGATACTTAGGAACTTCATCTATATCTAAGCAACTCTTAATGCAATTAATTGGAGCATCGTAATTGGGGGCTGTAAAAAAGGCGCATGAGTATCTTTGTTTAGCACTGTGAGATTGAGTTGGAACTAAAACTCGATGTCGTGTGGCGCAAAACTTATCGTTCGTCCATCGCTGCATTAAATCTGCAACCAATACTATAATTGCATCAGGAATGAAGGGCGCTACAACCCATTCTCCAGCATTTGTATATACTTCTAACCCTTCTGAATCTTGAAATAAAAATGTGAGAGTACCTATGTCAGTATGTTCTGCAAGATAAACTTTTCCTAGTTCTGGAGGCTGATATATAGATGGGTAGTGATGCAAAACTATGCCGTGGTTTTGCTCTGAATATAAATTTGTAAAGTAGTCTTCTGGCAATTTCAGAGAAATAGCTAAAGCTTGGAATACTCTCAGAGCGCTTTCGTGACAAATGCTGAAAAATTCCATCATCAATTCATGAAACTGAGTCGGCTTTTGAGGCCATTTATTAGGTTCAAAAAAAGGCTCTTCAATAACACCAACTTTATCTAAAGTAATTTCTTTACCAAAATGAAATCCTTCAGTCATTAGCTCATTCGCGTTGTGTTGATCTTCACTCTTTTTAAAATTATGATATCCGCGAAGATTACGGTCTGGAAAGAAAGATGTTTGTTCTTTTTCATTCTCTGGTAGTGCAAAAAAGCACTCGGCTTGTGAAAAGACTTGAGCGATTAGAGTCTGAGAAATACCATAATTTTTGAGATAGAAACATCCGACCTCATGAATAGCAAGATAAATTTGGGCAGCGACAGCTTCTTTTGCAGTTGAGTCACTTACAAGGAAAGGATGAAAATCAATGATCGGAATCTGCATTTGAAAAACTAATGGTAGATAGAACAGTGTTAATAAATCGTAAGTGTAGCCAGTTCAAAAGTTACTCTTTAGTCAGCTTCAGGTCGTAAGAGTTCCAAAATGTTCCTATTAGGGCAGAGTGTTCAATACCTTGGATACGATTTCGTACTGCCACCATTGATAAAGGGTTAACTAGATAAATAAATGGCAGATACTCCTGAGTAATTTGTTGAGTTTTTACATAGATAGCTTTACGCTTTGCTTCATCTACCTCAGAGGCCGCCTGAATGTATAAATCACCAATTTTCCGTTCCCAATCTGCAACCTGTCGCCCTATTATCGGCGTTTGTCCTGCTTGGAATTCTTGATTAAAAAAGTGCCAACCAGCTTCAGGTAGCCAAACATTAGCCCAATCATTCGGTTCCAGGCCGACAGCAACATCAAGCAATTGGCACTCCCAATCGAAAGTTTGAGTCAGTTTGTTGATGAAAACGCTAGCAGCTACGGGATTGAAATCAACAACTATACCAAGGTTACTCAAATTTTGTTTTATGTGTACTCCCATCCCCTGCAATACATTATTGTTAGTATTCGTCATTAGGCTAAAGCGGACAATATTTCCTTGATCGTCTAATAACTGACCTTGATTGTTGTATTTAAAGCCTGCTTTTAGAAGTAATTCTTTCGCTTTCTGAGGATTGTATTCATAAACCTTTAAACCTGCTTCTACAGGTAAATAATACTTGCTCTGTACAGCAATCGGCGAATTTTGCAGTTTACCCAATCCCTTATAAATATTGTTGAGTATTTGTTGGCGGTCAATTCCATAGGCAACTGCTTGTCTAAATTCCATTGTATTGAACCAACGAGACTTTATGGGATCAACCAGTGGTTGACCATTCCTACTGCCTTTATTGAGATTAAAAGTAATAGCAGTTGACCCGACAAAAAGACCGCCATTATAGATAGTAAACTTTCCTTTGTGTTCTTCATGTTTTAATAATGAAAAATAATCAGTATTAACATTGATGTAATCCAATCCTCCAGAACGGAATTGGATTAAAGAAGTATCTTCATTAGGAATAATTTGCCCAATCACACGCCCGATATAAGGTTGCGAATTACCTTGAGCATCTTGACGCCAGTAATAAGGATTTTTGCGGAAAATTATTCGCTGGCTCGGAGTATAAGATTCTATTGTATAAGGGCCGTTGACAATAATATTTTTTGGTGGGGTATCAGTTCCCCAAGTAGACATAAATTTAGGTCTGCCTTCCTGGTCTTTTATTTTGACGCTTTCCCGGAAAATATGGGCTGGTAAAATTTCTAGTTTTGTAGCCCGAATAAATGGAGCAAATGGTTCAGGTAATGTAAATTCAACTCGCAAATCATCAAGTTTTCGCACAGTCGGGAAGGTACGATTTTTACCAATTAAGAAGAAATCTTTAGCATAAGTAGGAATGTCTGGATTACGGTAAATTTCATTGTAGGTAAAAACGACATCTTCAGCCGTTAGTGGCTTTCCATCTGACCATTTTAGCCCTTTTCTCAGGGTGTAAATTACTTGTTTATTATCTTTAGAAGTTTGCCAAGATTTGGCTAGATTAGGTTCAATTTCTCCACGAGCATTTTCTTTAACTAGCCCCTCATAAATATAGTTTAAAATATAAGCTGATTCTATTATCAAAGCTGGATTAAAAGTCGTGGGTTCAGTTGGGAAAGTGACAACAATTTGAGATATTGGTGTTACTTGAATTTTTAGGTTAATTTGGTTGTAGATAATTATGGCGATCGCAGTTATCAAAGCCAGTAAAATTACTAGCCAAGGATGACGAATTAAAGTATAATTTTTATTGTTTTTTAATAACTTATAATACGACATCTTGAAACCACTCCGCAATTTATTCTTGACTAGGTTGAGATAACAACCTATGAGCATCTTCTAATAAAGCTGGTATTTTGTCAGCATGAGGACTATGACGCAGACAATAGTTGAGATCAAATTGTCTAACTCGCTCTGCTGTGAGACCAGGGAACCAAGGATCAGCATTATTTAAGTGGTTGTAACGCCTTTTGGCATATTCAAACATATCACAAGCGATCGCTAAATTTCGCAACCATAAAATAACTGGAATATTAATCTCACCAGGGGTTTCTTTATAGGTGGGTAAACCAATGTACCAGTTACAATACCAGTCTTTTCCGAGTGTGGCGATCGCTGCTTTTTCCAAACGGTTTAAAATTGGCGGTAAAATTTCATCCGCTTGATCTAAAAGTTCTATAACCTTCAAGTGTTCGTCAAAATCTGATGGTCTAGATGCGCCCAAGCTGAGAGTATGTACTTGAGGATGGCTCAAACAAAACAGATCGTTAAATACCATCGGGCTGAGAGGATGGCATAAGTCTAATAACTTTTGTGGAGGCTTATAGAGCATACCACCTTTATCTGATGGGCTAATGATAAACACCCCCATGTCGTAACGCGTGGCTGCTTCAATGGCGGCCCAATTGAATTGATTAATGTAGTACCAGTGGAGATTTACATAGTCAAATTGATTGGTTTCAATGGTTTTGATAATTAAGTCCGTTGGAGCGTGGGTAGAAAAGCCAATAAACTTTACCTTACCCTTAGCTTGTAACTGTCGCGCTACATCAAGACAGCCATCAGGGCGGATGCTATCTTCGAGATGTTGATAATTATTAATGCCATGCAGTGTTAATAAGTCAATGTAATCTAGCTTTAATAAAGCCAAAGATTTCTCACACAAACGGCGAAAGTCTTCAGAGTCAGATGTAGGAGTAACCTTAGTCTGCACAATAATTTTTTCTCTAGGCAACTTAGGTAAAATCGCTCCTAATTGCATCTCAGAAGTCCCATACATTCGGGCAGTTTCGATGTGATTGATGCCAACTTCTAAAGAACGGTGAATGGTGGCTTCTAGATTCTGTTGATTTTCATCGGGAATTTTTTCTTGAGTAAGCTCCTCATACTCAGTATAGGGGTAGCGCATTCCGCCGCAGGAAAAGATTGGCATTGGTAATTCTGTCCGCCCAAATCTCCGATATTGCATCATAAATGTGTTTTGATTGGAGCGATCCATTAAGAAAATTGGCGTTTCAAACGATTAATAGGCTGCTCAAAAAACTTCCAGGAAATTGCTGCAATTGCAACTGAAACGGCTATTCAAAGGCTTGTTTTGACTTTGCTTTCATGTCTTGTCAACCCCTCAACATACAACCATATCTACTGACTTTTTGCCAAAATCAAGCCCCGCATTACTTTTAGATGGAACATAAAGTATGATTTTTCAAGATATTGAATGCGATGTTTAATCAACTCATGAATCTTGGGGTAGTTATACTCTGGCATACTTGGGTAAAGATGATGCTCTACATGGTAATTATTATTCCAGTAATAAAACCTAATGATCGGGTTAGAAATCATTGTTCGTGTATCATTCCATAGGTTGTGATTTAAGTCAGACTCACAGCCATAGTGATCTGTAATACTGAAAATAAAACCGAATGGAGAAGCAAAAGATATTAATGGTATCCAGTAACCAAAAAACAAAATCCAAGGAAAAATTACGGTCAATCCTGCCATTAATACAATCCAACCCAATAGCAGCCAATTATTTTGTAAGACAAATTGGCGTTGTTCCGGTGTTTTAAAATAGCTCAAATAAAAGCTATTTGGTAAGGATGATTTCTCTTGTGTATGTGTTTTCAAAGAGTCTAAATATAAATCTTTGGTCACTAACCACCAATTCTTGCATACGGCAAGAGGATAAAAATATGTCAAGACCAGAAGATAGGTATTAATATTAGGAAAGGTTTGCCAAGCTGATGTATCTCCTACGATTTTACCTTTGATTTGTGCTTCTCGATGATGCCCCAGATGAATATATTTATGAAACGAAAAGTTCATCAACAATACTAATGATAAGAAAGTTCCCACGAATCGATTAGTATGTTTTGACTTATATAAACTACTGTGAGAGCAATAATGTATTGCCGCAAAAAAACAGACGAATAAAAATCCTTGAACAAACCAGACTAATAACCACACTGCCCAGTTATTCAACCAGAACCCAATAGCTGAGAGTATTAAATATGTACTAATGACAACGAATGTTTGAACAATCGGTCTAAATGTAGGAATCTCATGCAATAAACGCAGTTCTTCGTTAGATATTTGAGTAATTTCACTAATACTAGGTCTGGGATTTTCAATTATTTGATTAGTTTTTGTAAGTTCCATGTTGTTCACCTCTACTTTGACAAATAAAAATTGAAAAATTAAATATCAATTTATTAACTGTTTAATTGATATTGGATAGCTTCTGCTAACTGAACTACAGTAGGTTTCTCAAACAGGTAGATCAACGGCAGTTCTACTTGGAAAGCTGACTGTAGTTTGCATATAACTTCAAGAGTTTGAGAAGAATGTCCTCCAAGTTCAAAAAAGTTATCTTGAGTGCTAATCTGCTCTAGCCCTAAAATTTCTTTCCAGATAGCTAACACAACTTCTTCGATAGGATTTTGAGGTGCAACAAAATCTCTCGATATTGGGAATGCAGCATTTTTAATTGACAAACTTGGAGGTTCAGATATTAAGATAAGTTCAGCAATATGTCGGTTAGGATTGATTGTTATTCTTTCCAGCAAAGTCAAAAAATTATCGACCATCTTGGTAATAGTGGCAGCTGCAAATAAATCGGTTCTGTATACAAGCAGACCTTCAATACCTGTTGATGCTTCTTCGAGCGTTAACTCTAAATCAAACTCTGCGGTATCCTTTGTATCTCTGGCAATAAACTGCTCCTTCAAAATTAGATTTGAAAATTCTAAATTATCCTCTGGAGTATTTTGAAAGACAAACATTACTTGATTTAGTAATGTGTAACTAGGGTCTCTCACTGGCTGGAGTTCTTCTATTAGCTTTATCAGGGGCATTTCTTGATGGGCGTAGACACCCAAAGCTACCTCACGCACTCGGCCAAGTACTTCCCGAAAGCTGGGGTTTCCTCCTAAGTTGGTACAAAATGGAAGTAAATTGACAAAGAAACCAATCAGTCTCTCAGTTTCCACTCTGGTGCGATTGGCAAGAGCGCTGCTAACAATGATGTCTTCCTGTCTTGTATAAGAGAAGAGTAATGTCTGGAATGCTGCCAACAAGGTCATAAACAGGGTTACGCCTTCCTGTTGACTCAGCACCTTGAGCGCATCAGTTAACTTCTTGGAGAGAATTACCGATTGACCTGCACTTTTAAAGGTTCGCGCTGGTGGACGTGGGCGATCGCATGGTAGCTTTAATATAGGTGGACTAATGCCTAAATGCTTTTGCCAAAACTGAAGCTGAGACTCTAAAACTTGCCCTTGTAACCACTGCCTCTGCCATTGAGCAAAGTCGGTATATTTGATCGGTAACTCAGTTAGTGGTGACGGCTTACCCTGACAGAAGGCTTCGTAAAGTTCTGCCAGTTCTTGGGTTAAAACACTAAAAGACCAACCGTCAGCAACAATATGGTGTGTGACGGCAATGAACAGATACTCTTGTTCATCCAAGCGCCAAAGCTTGCTTCGCAATAACGGGCCTTTTGCCAAATCGAAAGGCTGCTTAATTTCCTTTTCAGCCAGTTGTGTAACTTGAGTTTCGCGTTCAGTTTCGGGGATGTGCTGGAGATCAATTACTGAAAAGTCAAAGACAGGCTCGTTAACAACAGCATAAACTACTTGTCCATTTTTAACCTGAAAAGTTGATCGCAATGTCTCGTGTCGTCGAACAATTTCTCTTAAACTCTCCTCCAATGCTTTCTCATTGAGCGCACCTGTGACGCGATAGACTAAGGGCAGGTTATAGATGGAATTGCCTGGATAGAATTGGTCAAAAAACCACAACTCTAGCTGTGTTAAAGAAATTGGTATTGGCTCGTCTGGCGATCGCAACCGTTTTAGAGATAACTCCTGCATATCTGGCGCTTTAGCTGTGGCGATTTTTTGGGCTAAAGGTGCGATCGCTGGAGACTCAAACAAACTCAACAGGGCTAATTCTATCCCAAATGCTTTGCGCGTTAAAGCAATAACCTGAGTTGCTAGTAAAGAATGTCCCCCCAAATCAAAGAAATTATCATAAATGCCAACTTGTTCTAACCCTAAAACATCTCTCCAGATCCCAGCCAAAATTTCTTCGATGGGAGTACGCGGCTCAACAAAAGTTTGACCTAATTGCGGTCGGCTGGTTGTCGGTTCTGGTAGAGCGCGACGGTTGACTTTACCATTAGGTGTAAGCGGGAAAGATTCCATTTCTACAAAAGCCGATGGAATCATATAATCTGGCAGTTGCTCGGTCAAAAAAGTCCGCAGTTGTTCGACTGTTATTGTCTCTTGCGGAATTGGGACAAAGTAAGCGACTAAATATTTTTCCCTAGCACTTTCTCCATGCACTTTCGCTACTGCTTGGTTAATTTGAGGATGTTTGCTCAGAACGGCTTCAACTTCTCCAAGTTCAACGCGAAAGCCCCGGATTTTTACCAAATCATCTATCCGTCCCAAAAACTCGATATTCCCATCTGGTAGATATTGAGCTAAGTCCCCAGTCTTGTACAAACAACTTGATTTTAGATTTTGGATTTTGGATTTTGGATTATCAGAACTTTCAGCAGCTTGGGAATTTTCACTTGTGTCCCTCAATCTAAAATCTAAAATCGGCAATCCAAAATCGGTAAACGGATTGGGGAGAAATCTTTGATTGGTTAAATCTGCACGGTTGAGGTAGCCATGAGCCAAACCAGCACCACTAACGTAGAGTTCTCCAGGAACGCCAATCGGCACGGGTTGAAGATTGCGATCTAACAGATAAACTTGCACATTGACAGCAGGTTTACCAATCGGTGGATAAATCGGCCATTCATCTGGCTTTTCGCTAAAAGTATAAGCTGTAACTAAGTCTGCTTCCGTGGGGCCATAGAAATTGTAGAGTGTACAATTTTCCAGACGCTTAAACAGCTTAATCATCGGCTGAGTAATTTGGAGTTGTTCGCCACAAGCGATCGCTTCCCTAATATTCTGAAATAAATGTTCTTGCTCTCCGTATATTTCCGCTAATTGCTGCCAAAGGCTAACTGGCAGAAAAACTTTACCAATTGGATTTAAGCTAAGTAAGTGGATTAATTTATCTAAATCTTTGCGATCGCCTTCAGGAATTATATACAGTGTGCCTCCGAAGCCCCACGCCACGGATATTTCGTGATAGCTGACATCAAAACTTAGGGAGGCAAACTGAAGCACACCAACACCTGTGGCCATTTTTGCCTGATGGTGTTCTATTAAATTGGTGAGCGATCGATGGGGAACAATCGTACCTTTAGGATTTCCGGTAGACCCAGAGGTATATATGATGTAGGCTAAATTATCAGCTGCTACTTCAACTTGCAGATTGCTCTGAGATTCTTCGCTGATTTCGTTCCCATCTTCATCTAACATAATGAGATGGTGAGCAAAGTTGCCATCCAGCAATGACTTGCAACGTGTTTGAGTTAAGACGACTGGTGCTTGAGAATCGTTGAGCATGAAGGCTAAACGCTCTGGCGGATAGGTAGGATCGAGGGGAACGCAAACTCCCCCAGCCTTCAGAGTTCCTAAAATAGCGATCGCAGCTGCTAGCGATCGCTCCACACAAATACCCACTGGGACATCTGGTTTCACACCGAAGCGTTGCAAGTAGTGGGCGATTTTATTCGCTTGCTGGTTTAACTCCTGATATGTCAATTGTTGGTTTTCATATACCACCGCCAAGGCTTGGGGTGTTTTTTTGACTTGCTCCTCAAATAATTGATGGATGCAACGATTGATGGGATGCGCTGCTGAGGTAGCATTCCACTCCACTAAAAGCAAATCTTGCTCTGCTGGAGTTAGTAGCGGTAACTCGCCTGGGGTGCGATGAGGATTGACGATAATTCCCTCCAACAAGGTGAGGAAATGACCAGCCATGCGATCAATAATGTCTGCATCAAAGCGTTGGCGATCGTAGTAAATTTTCACAGTCATTTCCTCGCCAGGAATTGCCACCACTGTGAGAGGATAATTCGTTTGTCCCTTGTCTTGCAGCTCCCCTATTCTCAAGTTTCCAGGAAGTTGCTGCAACGTTGCATTTACCGGATAGTTTTCAAATACAACAATGCTTTCAAACAAAAGTTGATTTCGAGGAATTTCACTCACGCCCTGAATATCCACCAGTGGGGTGTATGAATACTGCTCCCGCTCTATGTACTCTTGTTGCAACAACCGCAGCCAGGTTAACAAATCGGTTGTCTCAGGGATTTTCAGCCGTGCGGGTAAAGTATTAATGAACAACCCCACCATCGACTCCACACCAGATAAAGTAGCAGGGCGACCAGATACAGTAGTTCCAAAAACCACGTCAGATTCACCACTGTAGCGACTGAGTAGCAACGCCCAAGCAGCTTGTACTAAAGTGGCAAGTGTCAGATGATGTTGTTGAGCAAAAGATTTTAAGGTAGTTGTCGTCTCGGCTGACAGATGTTGCGATCGAACGTCAATATTTTGCTGTTGGTGAGAACTTTGCCCGATTGCTCGCTCAACTATCAAAGGCGTAGGTGCAGTGAAACCCTCAAGATTTTTTTGCCAGAACGCCTTCGCCCCAGCCAAGTCTTGCTGCTGCAACCAATTAATGTAATCCCGGTAAGGGCGACTTGGAGCTAAATATAACTGTTGACCGTTCTTTATAGACTCGTAGAAAGCAAACAGTTCTTTGAAGATAATCGGCCAGCTCCAGCCATCAAGCAGCAAGTGATGAAAGCTCCAGACAAACTCATAAATTTCATCGGCTACCCGAATTAAAACAAAGCGCATGAGTGGAGCTTTGTCAAGTTCAAAACCTTGTTTTCTATCTGAATCTAAAAAAGAATTGACACGTATTTCTTGCTCCTGCTGAGGAAACATCCGCCAGTCTAAATTAGACCAAGGCAAATTCACTTGTTTACGCACCACCTGAACTGATTGTTTGCGGTTCTTCCAAACAAAAAGAGTCCGCAAAGCCGAGTGTCGCTCTACTAAGAGTTGCCAAGCCCTTTCAAATACATCTGGATCTAAATTGCCATGAATAGTTAATTGAAACTGCTCAAAATATATTCTCGATTCCGGCTCATAGAGAGTATGAAAGAGCATCCCCTCCTGCATAGGCGAAAGGAGATAGATAGATTCAATATCTTTACTTTGTTTTTGTACAACTACCATTGTTTTTTATATGATATTAATTATGTGAGTTATTTCTATATAGCCATCCTAAGAGGTTATTTGAAAAGTGGTATGTTGTAATTATTACCCCCCTTAATCCCCCCTTATAAAGGGGGGAAACTGGAAATCTAGTTCCCTCACGCCACATGCTTCAAGTCGGCGAAGCCGCCCAACGCAGTGGCTCCCCTTTATAAGGGGAGGGTTAGGGTGGGGTAAAAAAATATTTGACACATCAATTATGACTTTTAAAACATCCTCTAAATAACTCATAAAATCTTCTCTTTCTTTGCTTGGCGTACTTGGCGTACTTGGCGGTTCGTTAAAAAAAGTAATTGTCACAAATCAAATAAAACCCATAAATTTAAAACTTACCAAATCCCTTAGAAGGCAGATGTTGACAATCCGCCATCGACTGGAATAGTAACACCCGTAATATAGCTAGCACATTCTGACGCTAGAAAAGCAACCAAATTAGCAACCTCATTAGAAAAACCGCGACGACCAAGAGGAATCATATTATTCGTTCCTTCTATGATTGAATCAACTGTCCGGCCTTCCTGTTGGGCAAATACTTCTAAATATTCTCTATGCCTTGGAGTATCAATAAGTCCAGGATTGACACAGGTAACTAAAACATTCCACTTAGCAACTTGCGTGGCAACAGCTTTAGTAAAGTTGATTAATGCAGCATTCCCCACACCCGATCTAACAAGACGACTAGAAGGTTCTTTTCCTGATGTCCCAACAATATTTATAATCCGACCCCATTGCTGATTTTTCATCGTAGGTAGCACCAGATTCGTCATCCGAATATAGCCCATTAACTTGCCTTCAAAGACAGTTGACCAATCTTCATCAGATAGATTTTCTACTGCTTGATTAGAAAAATTAGCCCCCTGTGAATTATTTACTAATATATCAATTTTCCCAAATTGTGTGAGAGCTTCTTGGACTAATTTTTGAGAATCACTTGCCTTTTGAACATCAGCACAAATAGGGATAACTTTGGCTTGGGAGCTAACCAAACCTTGATAAGCTTGTTCTAATCGCTCAGAATTTCTACCACAAATTATTAACTGACAACCTTCTGCTGCCAACTTTTGGGCAACGCTATAACCAATACCAGCAGTTGATCCTGTGACTAAAGCTACTTTCTGTGTTAATCCTAAATCCATGATGAATATTCCTTTACGAAGTAGTTAGCGATCGCGCCACATCTATTTTAGAAAAAGTATCTTTCAGTGAAAAACGAGAGCCAGACGGAATCAAAATTTCAATCAAAGATACTGCTTCCTCAGAGTAATTGTACCCTCCATAGAGAGCATCAGCAGGAGCATAGTAAACACTACCATATTCTAACTGCTGCTGTTCTTCTTCCACTGCGATCGTCAATTTACCATTCAGGATTAGTCCCATTGTTTCACTAGCAGATTGGCGAATTGGTATTATCCCTTTTGGAGGAATTTGGGTGATAATAATCTCAAACCAAGAACCAACAACAGACTGACAATCGAAACCTGTAACTTCATCTTGAGTCGGTGAAAGTTTCAGAATAGCCTCCTCACCTTCTTCAGAATTGGTGATGCGTTTTACATCAAAGGCTAATGCTGTTTCTGAGAAAGGGTTTATGGAACCATGAAGAACATTATAACCAGCCACATAAACTTGCTGAAGGGGTTCAAGAACTTCTTTAGTGCCGTTGATGTTAATTTCCAAACGTCCTGAAATTTGCATTCCAATTTGACTTTCGGGATGTCGATGCAATTCAAAAGTAGCTCCTGGTGGAATAGAGACTAATTGAACAACTGTATCTTGACATTGAAATGCTATTAACTCTACATTTGAATTAATGTTTATGGTTTTTGGCTGGGGAAAAAATTTAGACATGATTTTTTGCTAATTTAATTTTTTTGAAAAATCGACCAACTCATACGGATGTTTCCATAGATGGAAATAAACTCTAAATCGTAAGCTTGGACAGCATTCTCATTAGTAATAGCGAAATCGGCTAAACCCTGCATTACCTGAATCGCTGAATCGCTGGTAGAAGGGGACAAATCCACTTGTATTTGTGTTTGATCTTGATAATCTGGCAAAAGTTTCGTTAACAAAGGTAGAGGAGCCGGATGGGTAACAATTCTAGAACCGTTAAAAACTACCTCTGTATTTTTTTTCTTAGCCAATCCATAAACGGGAGTAGGAAATATAAAAATGAAACTTAGATCAAAACTTGGCTCCATGTAAAACTCATTAATTCGGTCGTAAGCATGAGGAACTAAAGCCAAATCTACCTTATCTTGCAGCAAGGCTTCTTTAACATCTATAAAAGTATCAAACAACTGAGTGGATGCGGTAAATTGCTCTGAGAGCAGTTGGTTAGTTATGTACTGGGAAGCATAGTCACTACTAGTAGCACTAGGCCCCAAAGTGCCTATGACTAAATTTTTTGAAGTAGGGATACGAGGTTGAAATTCAATCTGAAATTCCAGCATGGTTTTTCCTGAGTAATCATCATGATATTTTTTGGTGGCGAGTCATTGGCAGCTTGGTTATAAATAACCTCCTGGAACTTAGTTTATTTGCAGAAAACCTTGTTAAAACAGAAACCGGGTTTCTCGGTGTAGACGACTTTATTTAATTTCTGCTAGCAGTTCGTCCAAAGCTTCTTGGCTAAATTCAACTTCCGGGAAATCTGAAGGAGTATAGCCACCTGCCTCTGGGGATAAGCAGTGGGCAATAATAGTTTCTAAGGCTTCTATATACTCATTAGCCAGATTTTCTACAGTGGCCCAGCAATGGAAATGCTCACTATATTGCCACTCTACTTTCAGCCTCCCTTCAACAACTAATCCATTTACACTTAACAAATGGCGGCGCTGTCCTTTGGGGCTGTGAATGGAACCGCTAGACTCTTGGGCATATTTCCATCCAAGGGTTGCTAACTGCGTTTGATCAAATTGACCCAAGTAGTTAAAGCTCACCTCAGCTTGGGGGAACGCTTGTAATTTATTGTGAGCGATCGCATCTAAACTCAGATAGCGCCAGATGCCATAATCAATACCCCGGTTGGGAATACGTCGCAGTTGCTCTTTTACCGACTTGATAACCTCTCCGAGATCATCTTGATCCTCAAGTTTTAATAGAAGGGGGAATATACTAGTAAACCAGCCTACCGTTCGGGACAAGTCCACATCATCAAACAAGTCCTCTCGTCCATGACCTTCTAAGTCAATCAGTAGAAAGTAAGAACCTGTCCAACGAGTGAAAGTCTGCACCAATGCCGTCAGCAGCACATCGTTAATTTGGGTGTTGTAGGCAAAGGGAACATCCTGCAACAGGGTGCGAGTCTGTTCCACACTCAGGTATACAGATACAATCCGACTAGAAGCTACAGTGTTATCTTGAGCAACAGCAGCATAATCCAACGGTAAAGGAGCAATTGGGAACCGCATTGAGTCCAGCCAGTAATCTAGCTGTGAATGAAGTTCTTGACTGCGGGCATAATCCTGCAATCGAATTGCCCAATCCTTAAAGGAAGTTGTTTTTGCAGGTAGTTGGATACTTTTGCCAATTTCTAATTGTTTGTATGCCCCAGATAAGTCTTCTAGCAAAATCCGCCACGAGATCCCATCTACAGCCAAGTGATGGATGACGATGAGTAAACGTCCGGGAGAATTGCCTAAGTGAAACAGAATGACCCGCATCAGCGGCCCATCTGCTAAGTTCAGCGTCCTTTGTGCTTCGTCCGCCCTTGCTGCGATCGCTTTTAACTGTTCTGCTGGGGGCAGATATGACAAATCTGCAATGCCCAACGAGACTCCATCGCCCACATCATAGCATGAACGCCAACCGCTCTTGGGGATATGCCGGGTCAAGCGGTACATAAGCCCCACCAGCCTTGAGAATGCCCAGCAATCCTACCACCATTAAGGGCGATGCCTTCTCCTGTCGGAGACGCTGCGCGAACGGCAACGTCTTCGACGAACGCTCAATGCAAATTCCCACCAATACCTCTGCACCCACACCTAAAGTTTGCAGATATTGCGCCAACTGATTTGCGCGATCGTTCAACTGTTGGTATGTCAGGGACTCGTCCTCATAGACCACAGCTACTGCATTTGGTGTTTTTTCAACCTGCTCCTCAAATAACTGATGGATGCATTTGCTGTCAGGATAGGGCGTATAAGTATCATTCCATTCCACTAGCAACTGATGTCGCTCCTGCTGGTTCAGCAGTGGTAATTCACCAATAAGTTGATTCGGATTAGCAATCATCGCTGCTAACAAAGTCTGGAAATGACTTGTCATCCTCGCAATAGTATCTGCCTCAAATAGGTCGCTGTTATATTCCCACGAACCTATCAGTCCCTCTTTTGTCTCCCAAACTGCCAAGGTCAAATCAAACTGAGATGTTCCACGTTCTACAAATTGAGGAGTTAGGGTAAGATTAGGCAATTCTAATGTATCCAACAAGAAATTCTCTAAGACAAACACCACTTGGAATAGGGGATTGTAGCTGAGAGAACGTTCTGGCTGCAACGCTTCTACCACTTGTTCAAAGGGAACATCCTGGTGAGTGTAAGCGGACGTTGCAACTTGTCGCACTTGAGAGAGAAACTCACTGAAACTAGGATTTCCCTTGATCTGGTGACGCAGTACCAATGTATTGACAAAAAAGCCAATCAATGATTCTATCTCTCTGCGGTTGCGGTTGGCAATGGGGCTACCAATGCAGATATCATCTTGACCAGTGTAACGAAACATTAAAACGACGAAAGCCGCCAGTAGTGTATGAAATAGGGTAGCTCCTGACTGTTGGCTGAAGGTTTTGATTTGCTTGCTCAAATTCTGGTCAATTTGAAATTCCTGGGTAGCACCACAGAAAGTCTGAACGGGGGGGCGTGGTTTGTCTGTGGGTAGTTCTAATAAGGGTGTAGCACCAGTTAACTGTTGCTTCCAGTAATTTAGTTGCTGTTTTTGAACTTCCTCGGTCAACCACTGTCGCTGCCAAACTGCAAAATCAGCATACTGGATGGGCAACTCAGGGAGGAGCAAAGGGGAAGCAAGAGTAAAAGCTCGGTAGAGGATGGACAACTCTTGGATGAATATCCCCATTGACCAGCCATCTGTGATGATATGGTGCATAATTAACACCAGCACGTAGGACTCTGACCCCAGCCGCAGTAAAGTGACCCGCAACAAAGGGCCATTACTCAAATCAAAAGGTTGGCGAGCTTCTTTTGTGACAATCTGTTGTACCTCTGATTCTTTTAAACCTTGCAAGTCCAGAATTGGTATAGCGGTTGTCAAGCTGGGGGAAATTACCTGCAAGGGTTTTCCATCTACTGCGGGAAATGTTGTCCGCAGAATTTCGTGACGGCGGATGATTTCGTTAATACTCTGCCCAAGAGCTTCTACGTTGAGTACACCTTCAACGCGCAACTGTAAACCCTCGTTATAAAATGGGCTTTGGCTCTCTAATTGATAAAGAAACCACATCCTCTGCTGGGCAAAGGATAAAGGCAACTCTCCAGAGCGCTGTATAGATAGTATTGGCTCAGATGAGTCTGTCGCATTCTTAGCTTCTTCTAGAAAAGCCAGGATTTCTGATTTGCGCCCTAGCAGTTTGTTTTTCAGGTCTGGGTTCATCACTCCCTTGGGAGCGCGATAGTTTAACTGGTCGCCTTCCAGCCAAATTTTTATGCCTAAACTATTTAAATAAGATACAAATTCTATTATTGTCATTTATAATACCCCTCCCTCATATTCTTTTTCTGCGTCATCAATAGCTACATTCCACTTGATGACGACAGTTAACAGCGCCTCAAG
Source organism: Nostoc sp. NOS(2021) (assembly GCF_017115025.1). Taxonomy (GTDB): domain Bacteria; phylum Cyanobacteriota; class Cyanobacteriia; order Cyanobacteriales; family Nostocaceae; genus Nostoc. The sequence goes on from NZ_JABXKM010000078.1 coordinate 20,945, forward strand.
GCTTTCTCCCAAACCGGCGACTGTCGGGGATGCAAAAAAACGATTTGGCGACAATTCAACAGAAAAAGTCTCACGCAACCGAGAAATGACTTGGAAGGCTAACAAAGAATTTCCTCCCAGTTCAAAGAAGTTGTCGTGAATGCCGATCTGAGATATTCCTAAAACTTCTTGCCAGTTTTGAGCTATTTGGCGTTCCGTTTCGTTTCGGGGAGCGATCGCTCCTCTACGAGTCATACCCCTAGCCAGTAAGTCTCGATTAATTTCGCCCCTGGCGGTGAGGGGCATTTCTGATAGTTGCACGAAATCACAGTTAACAGTGGTTGTAAAGCGATCGCGCACCGTCAAATCTGATAACTCTGGTACAGAAGAACCGTTACTCGTCGTGAAATAGGCAGTTAATTTCTGTAACCCTGGAAACTCCGAGGTAAAACGCCGAATTTTGGAATTGCTGCCATCTAAACCGACTATCAGCTGTGCTTGGTCATGATATAAACCAGCCAAGAAGGAATATAACCCTTGTTGAAGGCTCATCTCATAATAGCCTTGAGCGTGGGTGATTTCTTGCCTCTGATAACCCTTGTTGATCCCTGTGTCACGCCAAATTGTCCAAGCAAAGCAATAGCTATGCAACCCACCCAGAGAACGTTGGTATTGATTAAAGCTTTCCAAAAAATTGTTAGCAGCAGCATAAGCAGAAATTGTGGCTCCACCAAAGAAACTCGCCAAAGACGAAAAGCTAATGAAAACCCCCTGCCCTTGCTTCTTAAGCACCTGATGCAGCACCCAAGCACCTAACACTTTGGGACGTAAAATTGCGGCTAAACTCTGCGGTGTTTCATCCACTAATATTTGTTCGTGATAAGTTCCCGCCAGATGAATCACCCCATCCAGCTGACTTCCCCAATTAGCCTTGACTTTTTCCACCACTTGTTGAGTTGCTTGAAAGTCGCAGATATCCACTGCCTCATAAACCACCGATCCAAGCTGCTTTAATTCCTGGTAAAGCTTTACTTTTTCTAATATTTCCGTAGAGACGTTGGATGTAATATCTTCACTTGGTAAACGAGTTCGCCCTAATAATAATAATTTGGCATTAAAAAACTTAATCAGATATTTAGCAATTTCAACCGCAACACCCCCAAGTCCACCACTTATTAGATACATCCCCCCTGCTTTAAAGGGAAGTTCTTGCTTTGGTTTGTCTTGCAGATTGACTTTTTCCAAACCTGCAACAAAACGCTGTCCGTTTCGATAAGCTACCTCTTGCTCTTTTGATAAAAGCTGGAGTTCTTGTAGAATATGGTTCCCATCCACCTGTACCGAATTTGGTGCCAAATCGATGTGACGACAATTTAACCAGGGAATTTCCTGGGGAATAGTTTTAATTACACCTAAAACTGGAGATTTTTCATAAGCTATCTTGTCTGTTGGTTGCGTAGACTGGGTGTAGCTAGAAACAAATAATAACTGAATTAAATCTTGGAAAACCTGAGTTTTTGCTAAGGCTTGGACAAGAAACAACAAACTGTAGATTCCCTGGTATTGGGCTTTTTCAAGAGCTTCTGTGCTTTTGATTTCTCCGCTATACTCCTGATAATTCCACAGATGGAGAATCTGACCAATGGTCAGGTTATCTGCTTTTATGGTCTCAAGCAATAGCTGATAATGGTCTGCATTTGCAGGAGCTAAACAGAAATGATTGGGACTTTTTTTAGCAAAATCAGATCCGGGTGAAACACACAGATATGGCAGGTTTTGCTGTTCCAGTTGTTGGCAAATAAATGTCCCCAATCCTAACTCGTCGAGGAATACTATGGTAAGACAACCTTCAGGTAAAGTCTTCAAAACCTTGGCTTGCTTACGTCGCCAGACTTTTTGGTAGAACCAATCAGGAATAGTGTTGTTATTGCCTAGTAAGATATCGAATTGCTTGAGAATTGGGTTGAACTCACCTGCATGGAAGCGATCGCTAAGTTGCGATCACTGGATTTTACCAATGACGGTTTTGGGGATATCTTCTTTAGCTATTAAAATTAAATAATCAGGATTCAACCCTACTTTATTCACCACTGTCTGCCGAATTTTCTTCAGTAGCTCTAATAGTTTTTTGTCTTCCGTAATCGGCGAATTGAAGAAGATAGCTAGTTTCTCTGTTGTACCATCAGCATTGCAGACTGCACAAGCGGCAGTGTAGGACACTTCTATTTCTGCAATTTCTTCAACTACTGCTTCAATTTCATGGCTGTAATAGTTGGCTCCATTAATAATAATAGTTTCTTTGGCGCGACCAGTAACCACCAATTGTCTGTTGGCAATGAATCCTAAATCTCCAGTATCAAACCAGCCATCTTTTAAAAAGGATTGATCGTTGGCATCGAGGTTGTTGTAATATCCTGGAGAAACTGCATCACCTTTGACTTGCAAACGACCTATGGTGTCTTCTCTTAATACAGAGTTTTGATCATCTACTACGCGAATGGTAATTCCAGGAATGACTGAGCCTAAGTCGGTAAAAGTATTATGATTCGGATAGTCTATTTCTACTCGTTTAATAGTACCTTGCAATATAGATTTGTCTATCCTATGGAACAACAGAGGTGCTTCTTTGATGGGCTGATAATATGTAATCCCCGAACCCATCTCTGCCATTCCAAAAGCTGGTCTGATTGCTGTTGCTTTGAGTCCATAGGCAACCAAATTTTCTCGAAAATCCTCCACAGCTTTACTGGATACTGCTTCACCAGCTGTAAGCAGGAATTTCACGCAGGATAAGTTCCAGTTTTGTTCTGGTTCTTGTTTGAGGGAGTCATTAACTATGGCATAGGCAAAGTTGGGTGCCCAGCTATGAGTAATCCGGTATTTGTGGATCAAATCCAACCAGTTGAGGATGCGACCCAAGATATATTCTTTTTGTGCATAAATCAGGGTGCAACCTAATTCGACACCACGGATATGCCAGTCGGAAATGCTGCCAATGTGATCGAACGGCAGCCAATTCAAAATCAAATCTTCTCGCTTGTGTTGATTGAGTTGGTTAGCTCCTCTGGCGCGAGCAATGAGATTTTGATGAGTCAATTGAACGCATTTTGGTATTCCTGTACTGCCAGAAGTCAGGTTGAAAAAAGCCACATCATTTGGTTGACTATGATGATATTGTTTGCTGGCGGTATTGTTTTTTAATGCTTCAATCGTGCCTACCTTTAGGCGTTCTGCTGGTAGCCATTGCGATAGTAATTCTACTTCTTGTTTGAGAGCTTCCGTAGTTAAGATGACTGGACTATCTAAGAACTGCCAAATATGACAAAGCTTATCCACCACCTTGTTTGATTCTCTATAAGTCGGTGGCACTTCCATGATTACGGGTACAAAGCCTCCTAATAGGCACCCCCAAAAGGTTGGAATGATGTCACAGCTAAGTTCCATCTGCAATATGACTTTGTTTTTTGGCTTGAGTCCCAAGTTTCTCAAACCAGCAAGAATTCGCTCTGCAACTTCAAGTAACTCAGCATAGGATTGACGTAGTTCTGTCCATCCACTTAAGCGGACAGTTAGGACAGTTAAGACATTTAAACGGACAGTTAGGACAGTTAAGACACTTAAGCGGACAGTTAGGACAGTTAAGACACTTAAGCGGGTAATTAAAATATTTAAAATAGTTAATAAATAACTGGAGTATTAGTTGGTGAATTGTTTAGTGTAACTCTGTGTGTGCATTATTCGCTGCCAAATTGCAACCTGCAACGTCACTTCATTTACAATCATTAGACTTGTCGGGAAATAAGAGAGAATAGACAGCAGTGGTCGGGAAGGATGATGCTGAATATTGAGTGCGGTGTAGATCGACTATTGCGAGCATTAACTGGGTTGAACCGTAAAGCGTTTGATGCCCTATTGCCCATCTTTACCACGTACCTCGGTACTCAACAGACTAAGCTTCGTCAACGTGTCCTGGGCGGAGGACGCAAAGCCCGCTTGCGAAAAGCCCAAGACAAATTATTTTTCATCCTATTTTACTTCAAATATTACCCAACCTTTGATATGCATTGCTCCCAAGCACATGAGTGGATACATCGATTGCAGCCAGTCTTAGAAGCGGACTTGGGGCAGAAAATGGCGCTGCAAGAACGCCATCTTGAAAGCATTGAAGCATTTTTGTCACGGTTTCCAGAAGTCCAACGGGTGATGATTGATGGAAGTTCTACACTTTCATTGGCTAGATAAGCTTTTTCTACCTACAAAAAATTTTTGGACAACCCATACATCTCATTCGACTGTCTCTGTAAGGCACAGCGATGAGCAATTACAGCTTTCTCTACGACATCAGAAAAAATCAGTGATTGCAACATTAATTAACATTAAATCACCTTATTTTATGAGCATACATCTCTAGGTGATCGTTAATTAGTATCTCTCATGGCCAAAATTTTAGGTGGTTCAGGTTTGAGCAAACCGTTCAACAGGGATGCGGGAGGTTGACTGTAAGGCCAAGCAAAAGCATGACGGAAAGCTGCATCCTGACAAGCTTGTAGTTGTTCAAAACTAATAATGTTGTAAGTCAAGAGATTCTCATACTCAAATGGCAAACGCACATTGTGCAATCCAGCATTATCAGTACAAATAGCGATATCGACCCCAGCATCAAAACAACGATCAAAAACTAATTGGAGTTGACGTATATCCTGCAAAGTACCAGTTTTCAGGTAAGTTGTTGGACAAACCTCCAAACATTGTCCGCGTTTAGCCACATCATTAAGTAACTCTGGATATAGTAGGGGAATTTGAATGCCATGACCAATCCGCATCAAATAGGGTAACAGTTCTGGGTAACAACCGGCGGTGGTTTCATATAGATGTCCCGTGGTGTTAACGCCCAGCGATCGCGCATAATCATATAAGCTAATCCATTCTTCTAAGCGATCGGCATAATAGCTATCACCTCCCGCTACATCTACTGCACAGACATACTGTTGATTTTGCGCCGCCAAATCAACAATCGCCTTGTTCACCTCATAGGGTAGGCGCGTGTGCATACAGAGAATTTGGCTAGTAACAATCGGATATTCTGGCTGGTGGCTGGCAAGTCCTACTACTTGCACAATTTCTGCCATCTTGTCAATTCTTTGGGATTGATTCAGATGCTCAGGTGTCCGCAAATAGGGAGTGTAGCGCAGTTCTAGATAGGCCAAATTTTCAAAAATGTAAGCACCCCGCACCAAGCGATAGATAAAGTAAGGCAAAGTCTCCACGGTTTGCACACTTTCTACCAAGGTGTGTAATTCTAGATACTCATCTAGGGTGTTGCGTGGGCGAGTATAAAAATCTTCAAATTCTGAATAGTCAGCAAAGCGGGAAATCAACTCCGAAGAATGTCGCTCGAAATATCGCCATAAAACTCGCGGTACGACCGAGCCGCCCAGATGCCTATGTAATTCAGCATATAAAGCCATAGTGGTATTTTTAGGTAAAAATTTCACTAATTGTAACAAAAACATCGGAATAAAAAATCTGTACTCGAAAAAATTTAGCTCCAGAGAAATTGGAGTAGAGGTTTCCCACCATCTGGATTTTTCAACAGAGGCTCTGACCTAGATGCTGCGTGAAGGTCGATATTTTATCCTTATTTTCTGAAAATCCAGCATTTAATAGTGTTTTGAGCATAAATAAACTTGACATTATCAAGATTAAATTGATAATATTAATACTCTTAATTTTTGTGTTACACTGAATGAACATTGCTATTGTTGAGCAAGTGAAATATAGCAATATATTTTTCCTTTAACTAAGCAAACTCCAGGCAAGGTTGGTATTAATTGAAAATTCAAGCGTTGGATGTCAAGGCTGGCGATCGCATTATTGCTTACTGCAACAACAAAATGCAAACCTGCAAGGTAAAACGCATTTTAGATCCCGGTCAAGCTAATATCACACTATCAGTATTCACCTCTGAGAATTATCGCGGTTGCTCAGTTTCATCTGTAGTCCGCTTCCGGTCGAACGCCTTGGTTGATTTGGTAAGTTAAAAATCAAGTAAATATTCAATCTCAAAAATCTCTCTCGCTCTTGTCCAGCCTCAAAGTGGATCTAATTTTTTTGAAGTGCGATGCCTGCGGTGGGCTACGCCTACGCGGATACAAATCCGTTAATTGTGGCTGGATGATTTTTCCCAAAAGCGCCCTCACACTACACCAGTGCAGGCGACAGTAATTTATAAAATTCTGAGAGTAAAAATTGGGAGTGCGATCGTGCAAAGCGTCCAACATAGGCGATGTCTAACGACAAGCCCTCCGGGTGACGCTCGATAGCGTTCACAAAGCGTCTGACTCGCTAACGCGGCGCTAATAGCAGTCGCTCATGGGGGAAACCCCCTGTTCCCGTGCTGCTTCACCGCTTTGCGTCTACGCATTACTAAGATCAACCTCCAATTGATAACTTTTGTTAGTTCTTTTTCACATCACGAGCCATGTTGAGGTAGTAGTCGTCAATTTTGGCATTAGGACGACGGCGGTTAGTGGTGGGAATTTTAGCAGTGTTATCCTGATTCGTTTCAATTGGCTGTTTCGCTGAAGCTTGCTTTATGGCTTGCGCCTCATTAGATTCCAAGAAATAACCAGAGCTAGTAAATCCGAAAAGCTTGGCAAAAAAACCAAATAAATTTCCGATAAGATTAGAAACAGTTTGGAATAAAACACCAAACAAGCCTTCCAAACGAAGGAACAAGTTCCGAATAATTTGAGGTAGACGAAGCATGACAGCACCTTCAATGATTCCCTATTATCATTGTGACTCAATTGGGATCGGGGGATTGGTGTTATGGCAAAAATCTACCAGTGGGTAGGCGTCTCGTCCACCTTTAGCTACAGGCGGGTAAGATGTCCACCGCACAAGATTGAATAATTTATTTGTTGGAAATCCCTATGGTTTGTGCATTTTCCTGAACCAGCAAAACTGACTTCACGGGACGCTTGATAGAATTTCCCTCCAAATTAACTTTCCCGTAAAAGGTTCTGCCATTGTAATAAAGCGAAGACGAACTCCCTCCATCTAGGTTCATTGCTTTATCGGCACCAAGGGTTTTCATAAAATCAGCTAATGCTGGCAACGACACCCCAGAGTTAGCGGGAGATGAGGATTTTTGAGCCACCATAACTAAAACAACGCTGCCATCACGGGTGATACCCACGGCAGTTCTGGCGTTGGGTTGGTTGCTGCCAAGTGCATCTCGTTTATTGGCATTATCCACAAAGCCTTCTTTTACTGAGGTGAGTTCTGGTAATAGGCTTGGGCCTGCACCTATAGCATCGACTAACTGACAACCTGCTGGTGGTGACTGATTGTGTAGGGCAATGGAATAGCTGATAGTTTGCCCACATAAATAGCGGCGGAATTCTGTGCGATTGAAAATTTGACTCAGGTAAGGTTTTAAGTTGGGATTGTTCACCAGTCGCTCGTTTTCCTTGGGGTCAGCTACCACCTTCCCTTGTAGGACAATATATGATGTAGATTTTTGGTTAGCTGGGTCAAAAAAGCCTGCGTTCAAAATAGCTACGGCTCGATGCTTCTGGGCAAATTCCTCTACAGTGGCTACCTTCTGTGATATTGCAGGAGTTACCAAAAATCTGCTATTAGCTGGAATTAACAGGATGTGAGCTATGCTTTGGGGCAAAATGCGCTCGAAGTAGCGGATAGTTTTTGGTGGTGAAGATGTAACAGTCGGTATTGACGGTGTTGAGGAACGCAAATTAAACCATAACGCCATTGCCAAACTAATTAATATCAAACTCAGTAGTTTAATTTTTCTCACTTTTAAACTTACGCGATCGCGGCGAACAGTTGCACATTATACTGCAAAACTTGATTGAATTTTGGAACGTCTACACACGCCCAACCGAGGGAAATAGTTTAGGGCATAGTGTACAAAAACACAAGCAGAAGTTAACGATTTTAGCAAGTATACATGGTAAAATCTAAGAAAGTTGCAAAACACCTTACTCTTCATAGGGATTGAAATGCTTCAAACTTACTAAATCCCCTCACCAGGACTGAAACTAAGACCATGTTAGAAATTTACTCTTCATAGGGATTGAAACGCTTCAAACTTACTAAATCCCCTCACCGGGACTGAAACTAAGACCATGTTAGAAATTACAAACCTAAAAAATATCTCCAAAAAATTCGCTCTAGCCATAAATTGTGCTTCTTTCAAAGAAAATGAGGCAATGAGAGCTATTGCATATAGCATGGATTTACTACTACCTGGTTTGTATATATGGCTACTTGGCTTTAGTTTTCGCATTGGTGGGAGCATACCAGATGATATTCCCTATAAATATCCCGGTAAAATTCACAGTTACACTGGAATTGCTTTAGTATTACCAGGATATAGAATTTTTACGACTTACCAGGGTAGCTATGACCCTAAACAGACATAAAATACAGGGACTAACAGCTTTTAATTGTACAGTTCTCGACTCAAATACTTTTGAAACCTTAATGACTGAGGCAGGGTATTCAATCGCAAGTAGCGCACCTGCACAGTCTAATAGAATAAAAGTATGGTGGATTCATACCGAATACCCAAGAGTCGAGTCCGTATATAGTCCAGACAAAAGAATAGTGATAACGGCGTATCATGTTAACTGATATTTTTTATTTCTATTAACTAGGACTAGCCCTTTCAAGGTGGGTAAAATTTTTGGATAATAATTCCTCTTTTCTCTGTGTTCTCTGCGCCTCTGTGGTTCAATAAATAACTTTTAAACCGCAGAGGCACGGAGAACGCAGAGAGGAAAGCAGAGATTTTATCAGTGACCTTGAAAGGGCTAGTCCTATTAACCTAAAAAACCTGCCAAGTCGCTAGAGTTTGGCAGGTTTTTAATATTCAAAAAGTTACTTTTTTTCAAAAATCATCCATAACTATTCAACCTTTTCAATACTTACTTTCCCAAACTCATGGAGTTTTTAACTGCTATCGAAGTTGAGGTCTATTTTGTTATTCACCATTCCCGTCGTTTGCGGAACATTGTAGTGAAGCGCCTTGAATTACCAGGTTTTAGTTTTAGGGTGACTCCAGATTCCACAATTGGCGGTTGTCCAATCGAAGCACTCGATATCCCACCAAGGGCAAGTCATCCAGATGGTTCACTTCGCTATGACTTGTTGAACTTTCGGCTGAGGACTAAGTTAGACTGTTCTCATTTCCAACGTGGGCAGAAAGTTTTGGTTGATAATATTTTTGTCGTTTGTGATATTTTCACCACCAAAATAAATTAGCCATCTCCTATAACTGATTCCAGTTCTGGAGATAGTGAATATGTGTCTCTTGTTGAGGCAGGCAAGTACACTGTAAATTGAGTACCTCTGCCTACTTGACTGTAAACATTGACAAAACCACCGTGATTCTTAATAATACCCAACGCCGTAGAAAGTCCTAAACCTGTACCTTTGCCTACCTCTTTGGTGGTAAAAAATGGTTCAAAAATCCGTTGCTGAACTGAGGAAGACATCCCCATACCAGTATCCGTCACCACGATCGCAATATAAGAACCCACTTTCGCATCTATATTTATCTGGGCAGAATGTTCACCAATTACCAGATTTTCCGCTACAATTCTTAAAATACCGCCATTGGGCATAGCATCGCGGGCGTTGACTACTAAGTTTATCAACACCTGATGTAGTTGAGTTGTGTCTCCACGGACGTACCACAGATTTTTGGGGATATCTATCTGGCAGATAATGGATTTGGGGAATGTTTGAGCGATAAGTTCCTCAATTTCTGCCATCAATGGCTGAATTTGGACAATTGTCCGTTTACCTTCAATACCTCGTGCAAAGGATAACACTTGCTTGAGCAAATTAGCGCCGCGTTTAACATTATTTTCTAAAGTTTGCAGTATTTGCTGACTCTGCTGGTCGGGCAATTTCTTCTGCAACAATTGAACTGACATTAAAATAGGGGATAGTATATTGTTGAGGTCATGGGCGATACCGCCAGCTAGAGTACCGATACTCTCCAAACGTTGCGATCGCAGAAGTTGAGCTTCCAGTTGTTTTTGCTGGGTTATATCTCGCATCAGTGCCAAATGCATGAACGTCCCATCAGATTCGTTACGCAGTGGTACGCCATGAGTTTCCATGTAGCGGCGGGTGCCTTTAAATCCCACAATTTCAAACTCCAAAGTCCCCTTGTTACCTTGGCAGATACTTTTATGCAAGTTGGCAAAGGCTGTTCTGTACTCTGGTATAATTACGGCATCAATTGGTTTACCAATCAATACATCAGCACTTTCCACTTCCATCATTGCCAGCCCTTCTGCATTAATTTCTAAAAGGGTGCCATCCCTGGCAATTAACTTGATGCATTCTGGTTCTGCATCTATCATGGCTCGTAAACGATTTTCGCTTTGGCTTAGTCCCAGTTCCGTTTGCTGAAGTTGCCTGATATAACGCCACAACAAATCATACAGCAGCGCCACCACCACCAAATCCACAACAGCAGCGATAAAAAATGTCACTATCGCCTTTTGGGAACTTGCTTGTGACTGCTGCATTCCCTGGTGTAATAAATTTTGCTCTACTTTTAAAGAGTCGTGAATCAGCTGTTGAATCTCTTTGCCAATTTGCTTGTCTTTATCAGATAAGATTTGCTGCCGAACCGCTTCTAATCCCTGGTTTTGTCTGAGGTAAATTTCTTGTTGCAGAATGTTGAGCCTGTTGGTAATTTTCGGCTCCAGCAAAGAAATCCACTGCTGCTTTTGATCGTTATTAGCAGTTAACTTGCTGAGAATCTGAATATTGCTATTAGTTTGTTGATAAGCTGCAATATAGGTTTGTAAATCATCTGCATCTGCTGTAATTAAATAATTACGTTGTGCCGTTTCAGTATCTTTGAGTGTAAATTGGATACTTTCAAGTTGAGTAATAACTTTATAGGAGTATGTCACCCATTGCTGGTTGTGAATTAGCTGAACAGTGTTGCTATATGAGACTACAGCATTAGTAAATACAACTGCCAATGCTAGGATGAATATTGTTTTCAGCTTTTGAAATCGATACCATTTTTTGATCATGCGATCGCCGTTTCTGCCGCAGATTACCTCCATCAGTTAAGATTAAAGATAAAAAACAAATACTGAGAATATTTTAATAATTTTGATAACACGGGTAACAAAATACAATCTGTTAGAGTTGTAAATATCTGGATTATTTGGGATAATAATTTATACATATATTCACAAATAAATCCGCTAATTTTTAATATAAATTCATTTTTAGCAGTCGTATAGCCAATAGAGTTTGGAAATCAACGATACAGCCTGTGAGACAGAGTGTTGATCAATATTAATGCTGCTAAAAATGTCTTTAATCAAAGGACTTCTATCTCAGCAAGAAAAGACTCAACATAACGCTCGGTTCCAAACCACCAGCCTGCACTTATGCGAGAGGGAATGGTCAAGCCTTCAAAGGTGCGTTCAGCTTGGAACACACCACCAAAGGGAATATAAGTCCAACTTTTATCTTCTGTGCGATCGCCCCAACGTGGCAGCCAAACCTGTAAAACCTTGCCGTTGGCATCAATTACTAAAGTAAGGGTGACGGGTTCACCATCAATGTGGAAACTGGCTTGAATCGTGTTGTCGTCGATAGCTTTCCATGTGACATTCGGCTGAAGCAATAGAGCCGATGGGAGCCAAAAAAATTCCCCTCCCAGTCGCCCAATGCTTGAACGAGTGATATCCAGATTGTGAGCATTCACAAAGGGAACCAATCCCCACAGACCAAATTGCACTCTCCCCAAACCGTTGACATAATAATCTCCTCCCTGAAGTTGGAAAAGTCCACGGCCGATGACTGCCTTCCAAACAAACCCTTTTGAGGTCAGGATTTCTTGCGCTTGCATCGGTAGCCAAGGTTTATCTGGACTAATCCGAAGCTGCCCCTGCATTTTCAGTTTGATAGAGGTAGCAAGGGGCGTTCCTAGAGCAATAGCGTGTAAAAAGTAACGCTGTACGGGTGCTGGTAATCCCGCAATCATGTCTACATGAAAGTGCTGATGAGTCGGTGCAGATTCTAGTATTTGCCACAACTGGCTGACCTGTTGATTAGTTCTGACTTGCATAATCACCAGAACAAAGAAGCTCACCGCGAGTAAGATGACTATATCCACAATAATTTTGGCAAACATACATATTATTAATAGCTGTACTACCCTACTAAATTGAAAACAGCGAGATTGTTCTACAATCAGCTTGACATGATTCAAGCAATATGTTAATAATAATAGTTTGTGGAAACTTTACTTCTTAATATAAGCTCTTGGCTAACGTCATTGTCATAGGTGCCCAATGGGGCGATGAAGGAAAAGGTAAAATAACTGACTTACTCAGCCGTTCAGCAGATGTTGTGGTACGTTACCAAGGGGGTGTCAATGCTGGACACACGATTGTAGTCAAAGGTCAGACCTTTAAGCTGCACTTGATTCCCTCTGGGATTTTGTATCCAAATACCGATTGCATTATCGGCTGTGGAACAGTCATCGATCCACAGATTTTGATCGCAGAACTCGACCAACTAAAAGAATTAAATATTTCCACTGACCACCTGCTGATATCTGAGACAGCCCACGTAACGATGCCTTATCATCGGTTGATTGACCAGGCATCGGAAGAACGACGGGGAAGCCATAAGATCGGCACAACAGGTCGGGGCATTGGGCCGACTTATGCTGATAAATCTGAACGTATAGGCATTCGGGTTTTAGACTTGATGGACCCCGATGGGCTACGTGAGCAGTTGGAGTGGACGATTAATTATAAAAACGTCATTTTAGAAAAGCTTTACAACTTGCCGCCTCTAGATGCACAAGAGGTGATTGAAGAGTATTTGGAGTATGCAGAACGCTTGCGGCCTTACGTTGTTGATACATCGTACAAAATATCCGATGCGATTGCGCGACGGCGCAATATTTTGTTTGAAGGCGCACAAGGTACGCTCCTTGACCTAGATCACGGAACTTATCCCTATGTCACCTCCTCTAACCCTGTGGCGGGGGGGGCTTGCGTTGGTACAGGGGTAGGGCCGACAATGATTGACCGGGTAATTGGGGTGTCGAAAGCCTATACAACGCGGGTGGGAGAGGGGCCATTTCCTACCGAATTGCATGGGGAGTTGGGAGAATTGTTGTGCGATCGCGGTGCCGAATTTGGCACAACTACCGGACGCAAACGGCGTTGCGGCTGGTTTGATGCTGTCATCGGTCGCTATGCCGTGCGGATTAACGGCATGGATTGTATGGCGCTGACCAAACTGGATGTTCTCGATGAATTAGAGTCAATCCAAGTTTGTGTCGCCTATGACATAGATGGCGATCGCAGCGAACAGTTTCCCACCAGTTCTCGTAAATTTGCCAGATGTCGCCCCATCTACAAAACCTTACCAGGATGGCAAGTGTCAACAACTCACTGCCGCACCCTAGAAGACTTGCCACAGCAAGCACTGGACTATCTAAAATTCTTAGCCGAATTAATGGAAGTCCCGATCGCGATCGTCTCACTAGGAGCTAGCCGCGATCAAACCATAATTGTCGAAGACCCCATCCACGGCCCCAAACGCGCTTTATTGCACCCCGACGGCACACCTGCTACCCTACTTAGTGCGTAAATTTAGTCATTAGTCATTAGTCATTAGCAAATGACAAAGGACAAAGGACAAATGACAACTGACAATTGATAATTAACAACTAACAAATTTTATGGCTATTACAGTCGAATCTCAAAAACGTCCAGAAGGCAGCAAGCCAAGAGCTTTGCGCCGTGCTGGACTGATACCTGCCAATTTGTATGGTCATAAGGGTACAGAATCCATTTCTTTGACCATTGATGCTAAAACTGTTGAGCGTTTACTCAAAAGAGCTTCCGTCAACAACACCTTGATTGAGTTGAATGTTGCTGATGCACCTTGGCGCGGTAAAACCTTGCTGCGGGAACTTCAGATCCATCCAGCCAAAGGTACCCCTTACCACCTCAGCTTTTTCGCGGTTGCAGGCCACGGCGACACCACTGTAGAAGTTCGGTTCCGTTTTGTGGGAACTGCTATTGGTGTTAAACAAGATGGTGGTGTGTTAGACACCGTAATCACTGAATTGCAAGTGAGTTGTGCGCCAGAAAATATCCCAGATGTAATTGAAATCGATGTCACTAACCTGCAAATGGGAGACAGCTTGAATATTGGTGATATAGTTTTTCCTGAAGGTGTTACACCTCTAGCTGAACCAGAGCGACTTGTTGTCAGCGTTTTGCCACCGCAAATCAGCGCTGAAGATATTGAGACAGAAACTGAAGCAGCTTCTTAAGCTAGGTAAACTGTGTAATAATTTTTGATGATACCAGGGGGAAACTCCTGGTTTTTTTGTATTTGAACCGCAGAGGCGCAGAGAGCGCAGAGGACAGAGATGACAGAAGTGACTCTTCCAGCTTTAATTCAGCAAATGTTGCAGCCTGGATTTTATCCCCATGCGGTAACAGAACCCATTCAACTAATTCAAACCCACATTTCTTATGTGCTGTTAACTGGGGATTACGTTTATAAGCTAAAAAAACCTGTGAATTTTGGCTTTTTGGACTTTTCTACCTTAGATAAGCGGCAGCATTTTTGTCAGGAAGAGTTGCGGTTAAATCAGCGCGGTGCCGGTGAACTGTATTTAGAAGTTTTGCCCATAACTTTGGTAGGGGAGCAATATCAGTTAGGGGGAACGGTCGAGGCTGTAGAATACGTGCTGAAGATGCGCCAGTTTCCTCAAGAGTCGCTATTAAGTACACTTTTTGAACAGGGTAACTTAAATGAGACACATCTAGAAGAGTTGGGACGGGTGGTGGCTCAATACCATGCCGATGCACAGACGAATGATTATATTCGCAGTTTTGGTGAAGTACCAAAAGTTCGGGCTGCCTTTGATGAAAATTATCAGCAAACTGAAAAGTATATTGGTGGCCCGCAGACGCAGGCGCAATTTACAGAAACAAAACAATATACAGATAACTATTTTGCAGAACGTCCAGAATTATTTGCTAGCAGAATTCACAACAACTATATTCGTGAATGTCACGGGGATTTACACCTGAGAAATATTGCCCTGTGGCACGATAAAATCTTGCTGTTCGATTGCATTGAGTTTAATGAGCCGTTTCGTTTTGTCGATGTGATGTACGATGTGGCGTTTACGGTGATGGATTTGGAAGCGCGGCAACGCAAAGACTTGGGTAATGCGTTTTTGAATGCCTATATAGAACAAACTGGAGACTGGGAAGGCTTACAGGTGCTGCCCTTATATTTAAGTCGTCAGGCTTATGTCCGGGCAAAGGTAACTTCATTTTTGCTAGACGATCCGAGTGTACCCGCGACGGTAAAGGAAGAAGCGACAAAAACCGCCGCCGATTATTACAAACAGGCTTGGGACTACACTAAACCAAAGCTGGGACAACTAATTTTGATGTCGGGGTTGTCGGGTTCTGGTAAAAGTACCACAGCAAGGTATTTAGCCCGTCAACAGGGAGCGATTCACCTGCGTTCGGATGCGGTGCGGAAGCATTTAGGGGGAATTCCCCTGTGGGAAAAGGGTGGCGATGATTTGTATACACCTGAGATGACCGAGAAAACTTACACACGGCTGTTGGAATTGGGAATTATCCTGGCTAAACAAGGTTTTTCGGTGATTTTGGATGCCAAGTATGATAGACAGCAGTTACGGCAAGAAGCGATCGCACAAGCTACAAAGCACCAACTTCCTATTCAGATTATCCAATGCACAGCACCGCTTGAAGTTCTAAAAGAGCGTTTGAACAATCGCACTGGTGATATCGCTGATGCCACCGCCGATTTATTAGCCTCACAAATCAAACAAGCTGAACCTTTCACTGAAGAAGAACAAGCCTACGTAAAGATTTTGGATACAACTCAACCACAACAGGCACAATTAAAATAATTCGTAATGACGTTAGCGAGTCCGCAAGCGTCATTAGTAATTAGTTAATAGCTTTTTTTTTACTCTATGGCAGACAAAAAGAACGACTTTTTCAGTATTTCTCCCAGCTTCTTTTCTCAGCTGTTATTTGGGGCATTTTTAACATTTATATTAATAATGACCGGCTCCGCACCAGCCCTGAGCATCTTCTTAGGAATCCTGGGGGGTTTCATCTTAAGCTGGATCACAAATCTAACCAATAATAGCGCCCAGCCGCCAACTGTAGCCTCCTCTGATGGCGTAGATACAGGATTGAAATACTGGTTATTTTTCATGCTGGGCTTTGTATATTTGGGGTATCCAGCACCCATGAGTATCTTGTTAGGTGGAATAGGCGCTTTAGCTGGAGGCTGGATTACTGCTTGGTGGGGAAGTAAGGAACCAACTAGAACTCAATTGCAAGTTGAAGAGTCAGAAGAGGGCGAAGTTGAACCAACGAACGAGAGGATCAACAAACGGCAAACAAGAAGAGCCGGCCGCCGTTACCGTCGCACTCCTGGAAATAGTACCAATTTCAGGTTTTGGGAAAAGTAGTAATTTGGGTATTGGGTATGGGGACTGGAAACTGGGGAGTGGGAAAGAATTATTTTAACGGTATCGCGGAAGTCAGTAGTTCACTCCTAATCTTAATCCCTAATTTCTAGTCCTCAATTGTCATTCCCCACTCCCTAATCCCCACTAAATTTTAAAGGTTTCCAGCCTATCTCGGTGAACCCAACGTCTAAGGGATTCACCAGTAGTCTTGTGTATCTGAATTTGGACTTGTTTTTGACTGAATTTGATGATTTGAGCAGGGATCTTATGAGCATAGGTGTGCCTTGCACAAGACTTGTAGTTCCAGATAACCTGCTGTCCTAGTTCAAATTCCATTGCTATCTCCTCATGGGACTGTAGCCTAACTTGAAATCACGAAGATTAAAGGATTTCGTCTTTGAATCGAGCGTGAATCTCATCAATGGAGTGTTCCATTTTGTTCACCATTTTGGGATAACGCAGTCTTTGAATGACAAACCATCCAAACCCAGCAACAAAGTACAGTAAGACCAAGTAAGGGAAGGTATTGTAAGGTGCTGGTGGCACTGGAAATAGAGTACTACCGGGAATTCCAACAGTACCGAGAACAGGAATCATCATAAAAACTACGCCTAAAACTGAAAATAAGATATCCATTAAGCGGAGTTTTTTAATGCGATACAAGTAAATTGGAGCAGCAATTGAAACCAAAATATATACAACTAAGAAACCATATGTGCAAAGTGTTCCTGTGTAACCCAAAATTTCAAAAGGCTTGATGCCAAACAGGTTCAACGCACTAGGGACTATAAATGTAATCAAGGAACACAGGGCAATTGCTGTGTGGGGTGTCAGGTTAGAATTATGGGCTTTACCCAGAGAATTGTGAAACAAACCATCCCGTGCCATCATGAACACTATTCTGGCTGCGGGATTGATACAAGCAAGAGTACAACCGAAGAAGCTCAATAATGCACCAATACTAACTAACGTTCCTAATAAGCCCACACCTGCTTGATTTGCCAAAAATGTAAGTGGCTCCTCGGTTTTACCCAAGTCTACGGAGCTACCACTAAAGCCCAGCACTTCCACATAGGCCATGAACATGAAAAATACACCAGACCATATCGTGCTTTGGAGCAAAGATTTGGGAATATTTTTCAGTGGTTTTTTAGCTTCATCTCCTAAAGACGTAGCACTTTCAAAACCTGAAAAACCAAACACAACTAGGACAATTCCTAGCGAGATGCCACCAGGGGTAGCTCCTTTGAGGCTCAGTTGGGACAGATCAATTGCAAAGCCCTTGTGCGCCCAAACAATCATCCCCAACAATAAAATTGAAACTACAGAGATGCCTTCAAGTACCAGCATCATCTTTGCTGATAACTGAATGTCTTTATAACCCACATACCAAGCCAGACCCGTCCCCAGTGCGAACAATGTTAAAGTATGCGTGTGTATGCCAATATGACCCAGCAAAGATTCACCAAAAATTGCAAAGCCAGATAAGGTTGACATTCCGGTAAATAAATAACCCAGAATCAGACCCCAGGCAGACAAAACACCTGCTGTAGAGCCTAAACCTTTGACAATATAGGAATACAGCGAACCTGGAGAAGCTGAACGCCGTGCAAATTGGTTAATGTTGATAGCGACAAACAACAGCCCAATCATCCCTAACAAGAAACTCAGCCAAGTTCCGTTACCTGAACTGGCGAAAATTAAACCTAAATTAGCTGCGGGTGTTGTCGTGGGGGCAATCACTGCTACTGATTGGGCAAATACTTCCCCATAGGAAAGACATTCTTTTTTTAAGCCATGAGCGCTCTGATTGATTTTTAGCTCTATTTCTTGAGTCATGTACTATCTCTACTCACTATATATTTGAATCCGGCAGGCACGGGACTAAAGCCTAAAAGTAAGTTGAATAGGTACTGACTACAAAATGCTGATTTCACTTTATGAAATCTCACTAATAAGAGCAAATATTCTTTATTATTAAATAGATAAATAATTTTTATTAACTACTGATTAGCTTATAGCGGTTATCGCTTGAGTGAAGTACAAG
>NZ_JABXKM010000075.1 GCF_017115025.1 Nostoc sp. NOS(2021)
ATGCTATGGAAGATGTGCTTCGCACAGCGTCCTAATCGCCTTGTCCGTTGCTATACAAGCAAGATGGGTCAAGAGAAAAAACCGCCCACTACCTGCAAGTATTAGGTTTGCTAAAACTAAATTCAAACGCATCTGGGCTGTAGATGGTTCAACAAAAGACGCGCACTTTTTCGGCATCTAGAGAGCCTGCAAGAAAAAGCTGTTTCTAAAGATAAGAAAAATTTACGTAATCGTTGATATCACGACTTATTTACCTGTCAAAATTACTTTTGATGAGAATCCAAATTGTGCGGATGCAAGAATGTGGGATTGGTTACGTGGTTGTACAGCCGATGGAACTTTACTTATTTTTGACAGGGGTTTTTATGATTTTACTGAGTTTGCCGCACTCATGACAACTGGTGTTGCTTGGATTACTCGTTTAAAGAAAGCAAGCTATCGTGTACAAAGAACTCTAACTCATACTCCACAAGTAGTTGACCAAATAATTGAATTGGGACATAAGCGAGGAAGAGCAAAGCCAATTATTGTTCGTTTGGTTGAAATTAGGCGTGAAAATACTTGGTATCGATATATTACTTCTGTTACCAATCCAGTTGACTTACCTCCTTACCTTGTCGCTGACCTTTACGGTCGTCGGTGGCACATCGAAACAGATGAATGGTCTAGTTAAGCGATTGTTGAAAATGTCATATTTATGGACTGGCTCAATTAATGGTGTCAAGTTGCTTTCTTTGGGCAACTTGGATATTTTATGCTGTTTTAATTGATGTGGCTGATACAGTTGCTAATGAATTCGAGATGGAAGCTGAAAAAATTTCGATTGAGATGTTATTTCGCTCATTTTATCACTTTAATCACGCCTATAATCAAGAACTTTCAAACGACCTTATTGCTTATCTTACTTCTCCCAAAAATCGAGATTTGGGCGTTGTTAAATATCAACCCAAATCTCAACAGCGACACACTTTGGACTTATCTCCACACCCCACTTGACATTTTGGCGATCGCTTTAAGTTGTCACCAATAGTCTCAGACTGGGAACGAGATCAGAGATAATCTCTAAAAGCTGCTTCTAGACTTGCTTTTACCTTAAGTTGACACGTATGAGCACAGCTTCTTCTCTACGAGACGCTCCGCTTGCTTAAGAGTAGGGGTACGAGCGTCACCCGTCCCTTGCGCGTCTTTGCCGAAGGGTACGTTCGCGGAGCGTCTCCAAGAGTTGCAATCTCCGAACCCTTGCGATTGCTTCGTTGCACTCGCAATGACATATCGTAAGTGATTAGGCGGACATGATATTACTTATCAAAAAAACGGTAATTATAACTAGAAGTTATTAAGGTTTTCTGCAAATATTATATACACATATTTTTTTACTTAGAGAAATTCCGTAATTGTTCCCTTGCTATTTATATTTTAAATTACTTAAAAGTAAAAGTTAGCGCAATAAGCCCCGAAAGTGCTTGAGGGTTAATAAGTGGTCAAACAGCACCGAAATGACTGGTTCAAAGCTGTGAAATTTTTCCGCAAACGAGAATTACTAGTGCTGTTGCTGGGGATTTTCTTCTTAATCTCTGTAGTCCTACTCTGGCAGAGACTCTTAATCCAAACTCCGGGGTTATTAACACAAGTAGTATTGATTGCAGGGTTATTGGTTGTTGTCACGCTGACATTATCAATCTATTTTGCCCTGGCGATGAAAGCAAGTAACCAACAAATAACAGCAATAAATCAGGAGTTAACTCACAGGATTTTTGAACAGAAACAGGTAGAAATTGCCCTCCGCACCAGCGAAAATCGTTGGCGGCAGTTGCTGGAAACTGTCAAAGTTATCCCTTGGGAATTAGACTTGAAGACTTGGCGATTTATTTACGTTGGGTCGCAAGCGGTAGACTTGCTCAATTATCCGATCGCAGAGTGGTACGAGGAAAATTTTTGGGTTAATCATCTACATCCACATGACCGAGAAAAATCTGTTCGTTTTTGCCAAGAAGCAACTGCTAGGTGCGAGAATCACGAATTGGAATACCGGATGTTAGCAGCCGATGGGCGAGTTGTTTGGCTGCGAGAGATTGTTAGCGTAGTTCACCAAGCAGGAACTCCTACCATGCTAAGGGGGTTTATGTTTGACATTACTGATTTGAAGCTAGTTGAAGAAACCTTGAGACTGAGGGAGAGGGCACTTGCTGCTACCAGTAATGGAATTATTATTGCTGATGCCAGACTCCCCTATAATCCAGTTATTTACATCAACGCTGCCTTTGAGCAAATAACAGGCTACAGTGCTACTGAAATGATTGGGCAAAACTGTCGGTTTTTGCAACGCACAGATACCCAGCAACCAGCACTCAATGAATTGCGATCATCTCTTCAAGCTGGAACAAGTTGCAAAGTTATTCTCCGCAACTATCGCAAAGATGGCACTTTGTTTTGGAATGAATTGAGTATTTCTCCTATCCATGACGAAAATGGCAAGTTAAGCCACTTCATTGGCATTCAAAGAGATATTAGCGATGTTTACGAGGAGCTTCGCTTACGTAAACTTGCCGAAGCCAGTCTACGTCGGCAAGCCCTCACCTTTGAAAACATGCATGATGGCGTAATTATCACAGATTTAACCGGAAATATTATTGACTGGAATCTTGCTGCCGAAAGTATGTTTGGCTATACCAAAGCCGAAATTTTGACTAAACATCCCAGTATTTTGCATCAGCCGGAAGTCGCCGCAGTATTAAGCACCAAAATTCTGCAAAAAGTCAACCAGCAAGGACGCTGGTCAGGGGAAATACACTTTATTCGCAAAGATGGCAGTGAGGGAATTTGCGAAACAACTGTAGTCTCTTTACAGGATGAACAAGGGCAAACTGTTGCCACTGTTGGCATCAATCACGACATTACCGAAAACAAACGAGCTAAAGAGGCGCTGCAAAGGCAATTGCATCGCACCCTACTACTTGAACAAATTACTCAGGAAATTCGTCAAAGTCTCGATACCAGCAAAATCTTTGAGACGGCTGCTACCCAAATTGGCCAAGCATTTGGATCTGAACGCTGTCTGATCCATTCTTACATTAGCGACCCCACACCCCGAATTCCCCTAGTAGCAGAATATAATACACTTCCTGGTTACTGCTCCATGTTGAAATTGGAAGTTCCCATGACCAACAATCCTCATGCGGAGCAGATGATCGCACAAGAAAGTGCGATCGCTTCTTCAAATGTGTACGTTGATCCTTTACTCCAGGCGGTTGAACCTATCTGCCGAGAAATTGGGCTGAAGTCTATGCTGTCAATCCGCACCTCCTATCAAGGAGAACCCAATGGTGCGATCGGCTTACATCAGTGCAGCTATTTTCGCCAGTGGACACAAGACGAAATCGAATTACTAGAAGCAGTGGCGGCTCAACTAGGTATTGCTCTAGCACAGGCTCACTTACTGGAACAAGAAACGCACCAACGTGAAGAACTTACCTTGAAAAACTTTGCCTTGGAGCGGGCAAAACGTCAAGCAGAAGCCGCGAATCGGGCAAAAAGTGAGTTTTTGGCGATGATGAGCCACGAAATTCGGACTCCAATGAATGCTGTTATTGGCATGACTGATCTACTGCTGGATACTGACCTCACGCCTCAACAGCAAGACTTTGTGGAAACAGTTCGCAGTAGCGGAGATGCTTTGCTCACCATCATCAACGATATTCTAGATTTCTCCAAAATTGAGTCGGGGAAGTTGGAATTAGAAGAACAACCTTTTGATTTGAGAGCTTGTGTGGAGCAGGCTATTTCCCTTTTAGCTCCAAAAGCTGCCCAAAAGGATATCGAACTAGCTTACCTGATCCAGCCGCAAGTTCCCACTCAGATCATTGGCGATTTGACTCGTCTGCGCCAAGTCTTGATGAACCTCCTCAACAATGCCATTAAGTTTACTGAAAACGGAGAAGTGGTACTCTCTGTTGAACTGGGGACTCTTGATTTGGATAAAGAAACTTCTTCCCAGTCTGCGATACCTGTGGGAAAAGAGCAATTTCTCTACAAAATTCAATTTGCCATCAAAGATACAGGTATTGGCATCGCACCAGAGAAAATAGAACGATTATTTCAACCCTTCACTCAGGCTGATGTCTCCATGACTCGACGATATGGCGGCACAGGGCTGGGACTGGTGATCAGCAAGCGGCTAAGTAAGATGATGGGCGGCACCCTTTGGGTAGAAAGCCAGGGGTTTGTCGGTGGTAATCCTAGCCCTAGATGGGAAAGTGGAAAATTATTCTCATCTCCTGACTCTTGCCAAGGTTCAACATTCTACTTCACCATTACTACCAAAGTGGCTGCTGTGTCAGAACAAGCTGAATTAAGCACTTCATCAGTGCAGCTTGCGTCCAAGCGACTGTTGATTGTGGATGACAATCTGACCACTCGCCAAATTCTCAGCTTGCAAGCAGAGTTTTGGAAGATGGAAACTTATGCTGCTAAATCTGGTAAAGAAGCTTTAGCTGAACTTGCTCAGGGAAGGCAGTTTGATATTGCCATTTTAGATATGCAGATGCCGGAAATGGATGGCATAACCCTTGCTCGTCAAATCCGCAAGCAATCTGGTTGTGAAAATCTGCCTTTGGTGATTATGACTTCTTTGGGTAGAGTAGAAACTTCCTCTAACTTTAATGATGTCCAGTTTGCTGCCTTTTTGAGCAAACCCATCAAACAGTCTCAACTCTACGATATTATTACCCGTGTTTTAAGTAATCAGCCGATCCAAGCTAGTATTTCTCCTTTTCCCTTGGTTGATCGGCATTTGGCCCATCGATTGCCACTACGCATTCTTCTAGCAGAGGATACGGTTGTTAATCAGAAAGTTGCCCTACTGATGCTACAGAAAATGGGTTATGGGGCAGATGTCGTCACCAATGGGCTAGAAGTGCTCAAGGCTTTGCAAAAACAGTCCTATGACTTAGTGTTGATGGATGTCCATATGCCTGAAATGGATGGGTTAGAAGCAACTCGGAGAATCTGTCAAGAATGGGAAGTAGGTTTTCGTCCCCATATCATTGCCATAACTGCCAATGCAATGCGGGGCGATCGCGAAGTTTGTCTTGCTGCTGGTATGGATGACTACATTAGCAAGCCTGTTCAGCTTCAAGAGTTAGCTGAGGCACTCAGCAAATGTCCACCCCAAAGAAGTTCTGAATTCACTTCCATAGAAAAACAAGGTAAAGCGATGTTTTTAGAATTGCAACCTTCGCCAAATATCCTACAGTCAGGGCAAAACCAGACATTAAAAACCGCCAAAATTGATGTCAAAATTCTCCAATCCTTGCGGAATATGGTCAGGGGAGATCGTGTGGTATTTGCTGAACTGATTGAGTGTTATCTTACAGAGACACTGAGACTGGTGCAAGATATTAGCACAGCTATCACAACTCAGGATACTCAGACTATATGGAAGACAGCCCACCAACTCAAGTCCAGCAGTGCTTCTGTTGGAGCGATCGCCCTGGCGCAGCTTTGCAAGGTGTTAGAAGCACAGGGACGCAGCAGTAAATTAGAAAACAGCCTAGAATTACTTTCACAACTCTATGAGGAATATGAACAAGTTACAACAGCCTTACAAAAAGAACTTGCGAAGGAAGCACCATGAAAGCCAATTCTCAAGAAAGTAAATCTTTAGTTCTAATTGTTGATGATGAACCTTTTATCCGCCTGATATTGCGACATTTCTTGGAGCGGGAAGGGTATCAAATAGTAGAAGCTCAAAATGGCATAGAGGCTTTAACTCTTTTTAGCCAACTGCACCCTGATATAGTACTCCTTGATGCCATAATGCCGGATATGGATGGGTTCGAGTGTTGCACTCAGTTACAGCATCTTGATTTTAGCAAGCACACTCCAGTTTTAATGATTACAGGGCTTGAAGATCAAGAGTCAGTTGATCGTGCATTTGAAGTGGGGGCAATGGATTATGTTAACAAACCGATTCACTGGCCAGTTTTGCGACAACGGGTAAAACGCTTGATTCAGCAATCTCAGTTACAGCAAAAACTGGAAGCCGTTAATCTGGAATTGCAGCGATTAGTTACTACCGATGGATTAACTCAAATAGCTAACCGCCGAGGGTTTGAAGAGTATTTTAACCAAGAGTGGCAGCGCCTGAAACGCGATCAACGTTCGCTCTCCCTGATTCTTTGCGATGTTGATTTTTTCAAATTATATAACGATACCTATGGTCATCGGGTAGGCGATCGCTGTCTTCAAGAAATTGCTAAAGTTATCAAAGATATTATTAAACGTCCTGGAGACCTAGTTGCCCGTTATGGTGGGGAAGAATTTGCTGTGATTTTACCTAACACAGACACCCACGGGGCGACTAATGTTGCCGACAAAATTTGCCATGCTGTCCGAACACTTGCAATTCCTCATAAAAATTCCCAAGTTAGTCCTCATGTAACCATTAGTGTCGGGTTTACTACAGAAATTCCTCAGCCGAGTTCTGACTTGGAAGAAATGATTGCCGCAGCCGATCGGGCGTTGTATCAAGCAAAGGCAGCAGGACGCGATCGCTTTGTGCAAAATATTCTACTACCCAAAAGTAAAAATTTTTGGTAGTGCATCAGTAAGAGTTAGGAGTTACTGGTAAACCCATACCCCGATGTCAAATATTATTAAGCGCAACCAAACCTTCTGCTGCCCGAAGTACGCTGTCAGTATCGGCAACCGACAAAACTGCCGAGACTGGAGCAATAAGGTATTCGCCGGGAGTTGGATAAGCCACTAAGTATAGCTGTAATGCAGCTTTATGAAATTATTCCGCAATTAGCAATATTGCGTGTCCATCAGGGTCTTTAACTAAACACCCCTGGTGATAAAAACTTGCACTATCAGTAAACTGCACAACCCGTGGTGACACAAACTGAACCCCATTCTGCCGCAGTATTTCTACAGCCTGCTCAATGTCATTGACAACAAGCTCAATTTGCATGTGTGCAATATCGCAACTTTTCCAGTCACTCGCCATTGTCCGACCTTTTCCAGGCAAAATATAGTCTAACAGTTCAATTCCCACACCCTCTTGAACTGGTCGCAGTCCTGTAATTCGGACTTCGGCTCCTGGCAAGTTATCCAAGCGAGTTTGGGTTGCACGCCAGTTAAGACTGCGGCTATCAATTTGCATTCCCAGGAGGTCACAGTAAAAGTCTAGACTCTGCTCGGTGTTAGAAACTGCGATCGCACTATGATCAATTCCTAAAAATAAGCGCTCGCTTTTCTGATGCCATTTATCTTGTCCTTTATCAGGCGGAAACCAAATTAACTCTAAATCATGACCATCAGGGTCTTTAAATTTAAAGGCGCGGACACCACCAGATGCTTCATTACCAGATAGTATTGTCTGGGGAGCAACTGAAATTGGTTCAATGGGAAATGAACGCAAGTGAGTATATGCGCGATCCATATCACTCACCACAATCGCCAGATGTTGAAACCACAGGTCATTACTTTGTGAATCGCTGGGAATTGGTTTACCCTCAACGTTGAGATATTCCATCAACTGGATAAATTCATCTCCAAGTCGCAAGGTAACAATGCGAATTTTTGCCCCCGTCACATCTTGCAGATCGCTGTAATTCTGTCCTTCAATAGTGATGTCGGAAACTAGTTCAAACAAGAGTGCTTGTGTATAGAAATTCAAAGAGCGATCGCAGTTTGTCACTGTTAATCCAATAGCTCGAATTCTTTGCCCTTGTACATTGCTACGAGTAGGTGTATTCATCAATCAAAGCTCCTTTTTCTCCTCCGAACCCAACATTTTCAATAACTTTCTGGCAACTAAAACGCCTACAACTCCTGCGCCAATCACTTCCACCGCTTGTACAACTTTTTTGCCCACATCTTTAGGGTCAAGGTGGTGATGAAAAATCTCTTCATCCAGCCATTCAGTCGCAGCTTTGAAATCATGAATTGGAGTTGGTAATAGCGTTAAATAAGTGGCTTGACGGATTAAATGTCCGGCTTCGCCTGCAACTTCAAAAACATCGAGGAAGTTAGCAGCAGCATCATTTAACCCCAATTTTAAGAGAGTTCCGCGTATATTTACCTTTACTGGGTTGAGGTCTTCGCCCAACGCTAATGCTTTCAAATTTTGGGCAATATTGGCTCCTTGCTGATAAGCAACTTGGGCTGTTGGCGATAGTGGTTTATCCTGAACTGCTGCACAATCCCCGCCTGCAAAGACTTCTGGAAAGTCGAGTAGTTGCATTGTGGGAGTAACTAAAAGGCGATCGCTATGATCTCGATGTTCTTGGGAAATTGGTAAATCTTTAATCAGTGGATTAATAGAAGTACCAGCTGTCCAGATTGTGGTATATGTTGGCAATGTCTCAATTTGCTCATTGCGCTTATATTCAATTGAGTTGGCGTGAACAGTAGTGGCTTCTGCACCCCTAAGAATTTCAACTGCTATAGTGCGTTTTTGTAATTCTTTCTCAGCAATTGGGCGCAGAGGAGCGTTAATATCACCGTTGAGGATTTCTTTACCGTGATTGAGCAGTACCACACGGATTTCATCGGAATTTCCTCCCAAAGCGGTATACCAATCTGGGAGTAAATCGCCTAAAGTAGCTGCCATTTCTACACCACTTGCACCACCACCTACTACCACTACTGTTAGCAGTTTTCGACGTTGTTCTGGATCTTCAGTTTGCACCGCTTGTTGCAAGCAGTCGCGCAAATGACGATCAATAGCGATCGCATCTTCTTGTGTCCAAAAAGGTAAAGCGTATTCTTTGGCACCTTCAAGATGATGATAACCAGTAACACTACCCAAAGATAATACTAAGTTACTGTAGTTGTAGGAGTTTCCCGAAGCTAATTTGACTTGTTGTTGATGCAAGTCTATCGATTGCACTGCATCTTGAACAAAGATGACACCACTGCCTTTAAGTAATTCTGAAAAACGCGGTACTACTTGAAAAGCATCCATCTCACCACTGAAATATTCGTAGAGTAAGGGTTTAAAGCAAAAGCGTTCATTTTTATCAATCAAAATTACAGCGCGAGAATAATCTTGGTGAGCTAGGTTTAAGGCTGTAAATAAGCCGGTGAAGCCACCACCGACAATAACGGTTTGATAAACTGGGCTATTCATAAAATATCTCCAAAGTCTTGTGAAATCAGGAATTTACTCATCAAAAATTCGCTATATGAATAAAAATAACGCAATTAAAAAGATGCTAAGGATAACAGCGAAAGCAATAGCATATTCGACTCGGCGACTAAAAAATCCCACAGCAGCAATTAGAGCGATCGCTAGCCCAATAATGCCAATATATTGCTCTTTTTGTAACCCACCTGCAATTAGTGGATCTTTCCCTGGTGCTGGAGTTTCTTGAACTGCTTTTGGGGCGAGTTCTGAGGCTGGTAGTTCTTGGATGAATAAATTCATAAAGTTACTCCTGAAAATACTTGGCTAACTGAAGATTTTTATGCTTTCCAAAGGTAGAGAAGCGAGAAAAGGAAGACCCAAACTACATCAACAAAGTGCCAAAATAAAGTGGTGGCGCTTGTACCGAAGTGAGTCTTATTATAATTGCCGGGAATGAATGAGCGAATCAGCATAATTATCTGAAGCACAACACCAGCCAGAACGTGTAAACCGTGGAAACCTGTCAGCAAGTAGAATGTAGAACCAACTAATCCTGTAGTAATCTTGAAATCAAGATTTTTCCACTCAATTAATAGACCAATTAAGAAGTAGGTTCCCATTGCGATCGTTATCAGCCATAGCCAGCGAAATTTCCTGAGTTGATTACGCTTGAGGGCATTTTCTGCTGGTTGAATAACAAAGCTGCTAGAAAGTAATACTACCGTATTAATAATCACGAGTGTAGACAATTCTGGCCCAGAAATCCCGGGTGGTAGCCAGTTAGTAGTATTCAGTCGTAGAGCAACATAAGTAAAGATAAAACTCAAAAAAATGATACTTTCCGACAACAGGAATACAGTAAACCCGAACATTCCTTTGCCATGATGATCTTCATGACTCCCGCCACCACTTGGCAAAAAGCGCTGTAACCAATTCGGTAAACGTAGCCGCCATCGGTCAAAACGGATCGGACTTTCATCTGTATGAATGCTGCGACGTTGCATAATTCGTAATTAAAATTGGTCTAACTTCTCACTCATCATTATCAGAATTTTCCACGAATGAGTACTTTGGATCGCCATAGTCGTAAGGAGGTCTGTTGACAACAGGAATTTCTTCAAAGTTATCTCGCGGAGGTGGTGAGGAAGTTGTCCATTCTAATCCTGTAGCGTGCCAGGGATTATCAACTGCCTTCGCTCCATATAGCCAGGAACCGACAATGTTAGCAATAAATGGCAGCGTCGATGCTCCCAGCAAGAATGACCCCAGGCTAGCGATGACGTTCCAACCCTGATACTGGGGATCGTAGGAGGAAACTCGGCGTAGCATCCCTTGCAAACCTAATGGGTGCATGGAGAAGAAGGTGATATTGGCAGGAATAAAGGTCAACCAAAAATGCAGCTTACCCCAACCTTCAGCGTACATCCTTCCAGTTATTTTGGGAAACCAGAAGTAAATGGCTGCAAAAATTGCCATCGTGATCGTATTAAAAACGATGTAGTGGAAGTGACCCACTACAAAGTAAGTATTATTTACGTGGATATCAAATGGCGTGGCGGCAAGCATCACACCTGTGACACCGCCAAAAATAAACATCGCTGCACCTCCCATCGCAAATAGCATTGGTGTCTCTAGGTGCAATTTGCTCCTCCAGATTGTGGCAGTCCAAGCGAATGCCTTAACCCCAGTGGGTATAGAAACTAACATCGAGGTGGCCATGAAGGTCATCCGCATCCAGCCGGGGGTAGCACTGGTGAACATGTGATGCACCCAGACGAAGATGCTGACTACAGCGATACCTAAAGAAGCGATCGCAACTGACCGATAGCCAAATAGGGGATTACGAGAAAAGGCTGGCAGAACTTCCGCAATAATACCGAAGGCTGGTAGCGCCATGATATAAACTGCGGGGTGAGAGTAAAACCAGAATAAATGTTGGTAAATGATCGGATCGCCACTTCCTTCCGGTTTAAAAAATTGTGTACCGAAGGAGAGATCAAGCAATAGCAGTATCAATGCAGCCGTCAAGGAAGGCAAATTAATCAGCTGCAACAACTGGGCGCTAAAAACTGACCACACAAAGACGGGCATCCGAAAAAATGTCATCCCTGGTGCCCGCATCCAAAAGATGGTGGTGACAAAGTTGACAGCCCCCATAATTGAAGAGATGCCGATTAGTACTAGGCTAACTATCCAAATAAACTGACCGTTAATCAAATGACCGACTGGAACTTGCAGACTAACTGGTGGATAAGACCACCAGCCAGCTTGTGCAGTCCCGTTAGGTAGCAAGAAGCTAGATAGTAGGAGAAGACCGGCTGGTGGCAAAATCCAAAAAGAGATGGCATTCAGCAGGGGAAAAGCC
Source organism: Nostoc sp. NOS(2021) (assembly GCF_017115025.1). Lineage (GTDB taxonomy): Bacteria > Cyanobacteriota > Cyanobacteriia > Cyanobacteriales > Nostocaceae > Nostoc. The sequence continues at coordinate 11,496 of NZ_JABXKM010000075.1, forward strand.
ATGTCCCGCGCTCCAATCATTAGCGGCACTAGGTAGTTAGAAAGACCTGCATTGAAGGGAATAATCCACAGGAAAATCATGATTGTCCCGTGCATGGTGAACAAACCATTGTAGAGGGGGCGGTCAACTAAATTTGATTCCGGGGTGAGCAATTCAGCACGGATGATCATCGCCAACAGCCCGCCGAGAAGAAAGAAAATGAAGGTCATCACCATGTACTGAACACCGATCACCTTATGGTCAGTGCTGAAACTGAAATATTCCCGCCAGTTATTCTCAGGTTCTCTATTATTGGCGATCGCTTCACTCATATCATGTGTCATTATTTATCTTCCTTTGATTCGCTACGGCAGGTTGTGCAGGTGCGACGGTGTACCAGCCGCTTTGGAATAATGTTTTTGGTGGTTGGATATTTTCGGCAACTGCCTGATTTTTAGCGAAAGTGCGATCGCTAGAGACTGTTTGCGCGAGCCACTGGTTATACTTATCAAGAGATTCAACGTATACATCCGTCTCCAGCAAGGCAAAGTAAGTACCACTGAATTGAGAATCTTTCAGTCGATATTTGCCTGGACGAATGGGTGTGATCACAATTTCAATGTTCCGCCCTGGAACAATATCCTGCTTTAAGCGAAACTCAGGAACGTAGAAGCCGTGGATTACTTTCTCTGCTTGCATCTTTAAGCGAATGCTGCGGTTGACCGGCAAGTGTAATTCCTTACTAGTAACATTATTTGGATAGCGGAAAGACCAATCCCACTGCCTAACAAAAACATCAATTGTTTCCGATGCAGGTTTGGGAACATCGCTGACGATTGCGGCGTAGGCGGGTGCAGATTCTAGGGGTGTGTGCAAATGCACAATTTGGTTTAGACCCAGAATATTTAATTGCTGATAAATATTGAAGCTTTGGAAGGCAATCCATATTACTAGCAGAGTCGGGGTCGCTGTCCACAATATTTCTAGCCTTCCATCACCTCTAGAAGGGTGTCCCTCGCTATAGTCTTCCGGGCGGGCACGATGGAAAACGATCGCATACACGATGATGCCAATAAGCCCAAGCAAGATGAATGCTCCAATTGAGACTAAAAAGCTAAATAAATCATCTACCCGTTGTGCTTCTGCTGTAGCCTGGGGAGGCATCCAAGAAAACGCCTGCTGCCCAATCCATCGACTGACAACCAGCAGCACTGCTACATAAAACGCTATTAGTCCATATTCAAAAAAAGTAAACATCACAATCTCATGTAAGAGTACTTCCCGCTTGATTATTTGAGTATTAAATTTGGGCTTCTACCTTCTTGGAGTAACTTCGCAGCCGTAACATGAATTCCAAACTCCTCTGCTAATTGCGCTCCCAAAGTTCCGTGAACGTATAATATTGCCAGGATCGCCATGCCTGCTAACAAGTAACTCCACTGCACTTGCCTGGAAGCATCCTTACGCCAGCGATAGCGTTGCAAACCTCTCCATACAGTCATGGCTGCGATCGCCCCCAACAGCAAAACGCCACCCAAACCATGCAAAAGCATCGTCCAACCAGCAGTTAACCCCCAAACGCTCTTTTGATCAACTGGTGGATTTGCTAGCAGTAGCTCGAAAAAACCAGCTGCAACGGTGAAAAAGGTGATAAAAGCTGCTCCTATGAGGTTATACCACCCGACATCAAAAAAACCAGAACGGAGCGCAGGCAGACCTAAAAATTTGAAGATTGGTTTTTCTAAAGCAAAAATAGCTCCGGCAATATCAAAAATGATCGCCAGAATGAACAAACCCAATGTTAGATGCACCAGTTGCGGATGTATCGGAATCTCATAAGGTAATCCGTTAGCATTCAGCCTCAATCTCAACTGTTCAATGAGTTGCCAGTTCATGGCGAAACTCCCTGCTTCATCGCTTGCACAACTGGCTCGATGTGTAACCCATACACCCAAACTAGCTTACTCCCTAGATAGACCTGCAAGCACACTAGGCACACTAAAAACGTTGCAGCACCCAGGTAAGCAGGCGGTACTTTCCGAGGACTGCTGTTGCGAATCACGAAGCGCCAAGCTGTAATGGCGACAACAATAGCTGCCAGCGACCAACCCATCACCGTATGAAAATTCAGGGTTGGTTGGACTGCTGGGTAGATGTTCGCCAGACCTGCTTCAAACTGACCAAAAATCACCGCTAAAAAGATGGCTGCTGAGGCCACAAACATATTCCAGAAACTCACCTCAAACAAACGCACGTTGCGGGTGAAATAGCCCAGCACATCGCACACGAAAGAAAAAAGCACCATCGCGATTACGAAGTGGACAATGATCGGGTGTAGAGGGTCAGGATATGGTAAATTTTGGTTATTTAGAGACAGAGCAGGCATCGCTTTCTCCTTCATGGGTCTAAGTATGTAGATGCGTTGCATGAAATTGCTATCCGCCTAACGCACCATTCATATTTTCAAGAATACTGTGCTAACGCCGCAGCTAAACCAATTAAATAAGATTGAAAAATTGTGAGGTACTTAAATTTTAAGGGAAATTCTGAATTAGAAAACTTTTTTAGTAATTATTTTTCCCAAATATCACAACTCATTAAATTAACCACAACTTGAATTTATATCATATTCCAATTGTAATTTATAACAACTAGAAAAAGCGATTTTTGATTAGGTAAGTTATTTTCAGGCAACGTATATTATATTCAGACAATCTTAAAAGTGTCTAATATCTTGCATAATTCTCTTCTTCAGACCATTTAGATTGGTTAAATAGAAATTTGACTTCCAATAACAACATTATCATGAATGTACCATAAATCTTTCTTGATATTAATATAACCTTTGAATTTACAATTTAACCAATCTTACAAATAAAGACATACTGTTGTCACAGGAATGACAAATAATTGAAATATTGGTCAGTCAAACAGTATACTGTTTATCTTTCTCTGGATAGATTAGGAAAATACTAGAGATTTCTTAAAATAATAAAAGTTTTTGCTTTTCTAATCGATATTTTCTCGATTTTACAATCTAAATCGCCAGTATAAAGATGATGATGCAAAGTATTGCTCAAGAACTTGCACCCCAGAAAATTCGCGTCAATAGTAAGTATTGCCCCTGGTGCAATCAAAACTCCAATCAAGAAATCAGCTTGGGATACTCCAGAAGCAGAGGCGAATTTACTAAAACTGATTCCAGCCAAACGAGTGGGTGATGTAGAAGATATCGCCAAAGCAGCAGTTTAGTTGGCTTCTGATGACTCTGATTATGTTAATGGTACAACACTGTTTGTAGACGGTGGTATGACTTTGTATCCAGGTTTTACAGAGAATGGTTAATTGACAATGCCTACAAAAGTTACTGTCAATTCTGGTTTGATAACCATCAACGATGGTTGCTATTTTCTAGTAACAGCTAGTGATAGTTCCATCGACGAAAACTTACCTCAAGGTTTTTTTGTTTGGGACACACTGAGAAAGAATTGGCAGAATCTCAGTCTCAACTACATATATCTCAAACCGAGTTGGTACAACTAAAGTCATATCTCCAACAAGCTCAGGGAGTAGAGGGAGTAATGAGCTATTATCGCTCTGGCATCGCTTCCAACCCCGATAACATCCAACTTTACCATCAGGCATTGACAATTAAGCCAGATGATGAGCAAATCCATCTACAGTTGGGCAATGCTTTAGTTCGACAAAATCGCTTTGATGATGCGATCGCCACTTACCAAACCGCACTTCAATTTCACCCAGAGAACTTTGAAATACACTTAGAATTAGCAAAGACTTTAGAGGAATGGCACTAAGAAAAGATACAGCCCTTGCCCTGACTGGTTCCCAGACTATAGGCTCTTAACCCAGTCAGGGAGGCTTCGCCTCCAGTAGCTTGACCAGAGGCAGCAGCCCTCTTTTGAATACATTCCCAGCCTGGAGGCTCTTAACGAGGCGACACAAGCCTTTGGGCTTTACAAGCGTGCCATTCGACTTTAGAGAAAGAGAATAAATGGGATGATGCGTAGTTTACCGATTTTTACAGAAAAACTAGGACAGCTAATCATAAAACGTTTGCTTTCTTAAACTCTTGGTATTTGATGAGGAACAAGTGAGGATTGTGCAATGGATACCTTAGAACGCTATCGCCAGATAGTCCGCCAGTTAATTGATGAGATTGCGTTGTATAAGCCTTCTCACGGACAAATTGAGACCGAAGCAATTATCGACCCTCAAAGAGATCGTTATGAACTGCTGCACGTAGGCTGGGATGGGCAACGTCGGGTACATGGTTCGGTGGTACATATTGATATCATCCAAGGAAAAATCTGGATTCAACATGATGGTACTAATCGTCCTGTAGCCGAGGAATTGTTAGAAGCAGGAGTTCCTAGAGAGGACATTATCTTGGGCTTTCATCCTCCTCAAGTCCGTCAGTATACCGATTTTGGCGTGGCATAAATGAAACTGAATCCAGATTACTCTTGGTCGCACAAACACTTAGAAGATATCCTAATTACTGAAAAACTTTGTCCATCTAAGAGGATGTTTTAAAAGTTAAAGCGAGTTAAAAATTATGCAAGCGGCCTGACCAGAATACGTATCATGGCAATATAAATAAAAGTCTGGGGGGCTGCTAAAATTCCCCAAAACTTTAGAGTGAAATTAAAAATTTAGATGATTTCAGTAAATTGCTAGATTTTGTCTAAAAAAATCAGATAACAGCTTAATAACATCCATCTTTGGGATACTCTTTCTTTAGATTAAGTACTAACTCCCTAGAGATAGAGCCACTTGCTGATCACAGAGGTTATACTGAGAATTACCAACAGTCAAGTAGCAAATAAAACCCAAAGTTTTATCAGCAACATACATTTTTCAACTCATTAAAACCTCTTGTTCTTACCAAGCTTTAGTTTGTCAATATCATATCGAGGAGTGAAATCAACAGCTATGTCTATTCCTACCAATAAAGGCGAAAGCGAAAACAGTGAAGTCAAGCAAGAGTCTTACACCGATAGTAATGGTAATACTCACAGCCACCTGACACGAACCACTGAAACATCTAAAAACAACACACCTAATCCCAACTCTTACCAAAAAGGTTACGTACAAGGTCGAAATACTGAGCGTAGCAATCAAGCTGATTTAGCCGAGCGTGATAATAACAATGCTAGTGGTGGTTTGCTGTTGGGTATTATTATTACTTCCCTGCTTGGTTTAGTTATAGGTGGGGTCTGGTACTTCAACCAGCAGAATAACGCAGCCGTTAACAATACTGTGCCGGTCGTGGTTCCTGTACCGAGTAAGAGTAATCCAACCCCTAGTGCATCTCCTCAACCACAAACGACAATCATCGAAAGAACCAGAGAAATACCTGTTGCTGTTCCTGTTCCTGTTCCACAACAGCAGGTTACACCTCCATCTGCACCTCGCCAACCGAATATTAACATTACTATTCCACCCCAGCAGCCTGCGGCAGAAAAAGCACCTGCAACCCAGCCAACCCCGAAAGCGACACAAACTCCGACGACGAGTCCAACTAGTATTACTCCGACTTCGCAGAACAAGGACGATACTTCTACTAATACTGTCGCTCCAGGTACGAAAAGTGATACCTCTAAAACCACTCCACCTCAAGGAATAGACCAGTCAAATAGTAAATCTAATAGCGGTTCTTCTACCGCAGGTGATGCTACTACAGGCGGTTCTGGTCAATAACAGCTTCTGAACTTTCAGCCCACTTGATAAGGCTGGCATTAACGCCAACATATAACAAGTGGGACAATTTTTTAACAAAACAGAATAAAGGCGCCAGTCGCCAGAATTCAGAATTGAATTCTGTGAGACTGGTAGATGAATAGATGGGTTTAAGTTCCCGACAACACAAGAAAATTTGGTGGTGCAACAATCCAGTGGCGGGTCTAATCCTCCACTCATTTATTCTGACTCCTGAATTCTTTTTCAATCAATATTTCTGAATTATTGCGATAAATTAATGGTATTTAAGTTTAGTAAAGATGTGGTGTAGCTGAACAAACATAGGCTAGATTAAGAGCAAGGTACAAACAGGTTAAAAGTTAAACAAAAACTTTCAAGTTAGAGCCTGTGCCTCCTGCTCTAATGTTCTTGCGTAGGCATAGCCCGTCGTAGACATCGCTCTGAAGTTGTGCCATCCATTGAATGTATTTTTACCTTAAGTTCAATGAGTTGTTTTGGAGGTTTGAGAACGCACAGCCCGAAAATGCCTGTTTAATTGAAATATAAGGATGTGCAATTCTGAGTATAGCGATTGCGAATGCTGTCCACCTTAGTTAGTTGAGTTATTTACTTCTGAATTCTCCAAATCTTCAAGAAACCGCCCCAAGCTGCTGAGATTTATCCATCGTAGCTTCAGGCGGTTTCTGCGTTGAGTTAATTAAAAAATTCAGAATTGTTAATGACTAAATTAAGGTAATTACAGTCACTTCTGGCGGACAAAATAAGCGTCCTGGTTTATAAGTTCCTAAACCCCGATTGACATATAGTTGATTTTTTTCCACCTTGTGAAACCCTTGCGCCCACTCCCAATATCGCACTACTTTAGAACAGTCTCCCAGGAAAAATGTTACCCAACGCCGTAATTTTTTGGGAATTTGTTTGAGTAGCTTTTTATAATAGAGTACTACAGGGCCAATGCCCGGAATTACGATGTGACCACCGTGGGTATGACCAGATAGTTGCAAATCTACGCGCCATTGTTGCAATATCTTGGCTGTATCTGGGTTATGGGATAAAACGATGCGGGGTGTAGCCGAGTCTAGTTGATTCATGACTGGTGCGGGGTAGAATTCCTGTGACCAATAATCAGCTAGTCCTACCAGTGGTAATTCTTTTCCTAATGGATAGGCGATTTCATTCCAAAGCACATGCACCCCAATGCTAGTTAACGCCTGTGTAACTTCTGCTTTTGAGTGGCTGTAATAGATATCGTGATTACCAAGTACGGCGTAGATACCACAGCGACTTTGTAGATGTTTGAGTCGAAGTACTAATTGGTGAATTGGCGTCGGATCGTCAGTTACGTAATCACCAGTTAATAGAATTAAATCCGGTTCAGCTTCGTTAGTAAGTGCGATCGCTTTTTCTAACATATCTTCCGACAGTCGCAAACCATCGTAGTGAAAATCTGACAACTGCACCAGCGTTGTACCTTGTAAAGATGCAGGAAGTTCTGCAATCTTAACCGTTATTTTATCTACTCTTAAATGTCCCGTAAACAACCAATGCATAGGGCAACCGATACTCCTCATACCAGCGCTTACAGCTTACCAAAAATTTAAATGTAACTTGAGAAACTGCAATAATTTATGTCATATAGAAATCCGGTTTGATTCCTGAATTTACTTGCGTAGGCAGGGAACACGAAAGAAGGGATAGATCGGTACTGAGTCTTGTTCAAAAATCAAATAGGAGTCCTATATACTCCAGATACAATTAACTAATTGATTTATTTTAAATCGCTGAATTGAGTTCTGGGGTTTTCCTCCTGCCTCCTGCCTGATCATTCACCTTGTAGCGTGATTATAGTAACTTCTGGACGGCAAAATAAACGTCCAGGGAGGTAAGTTCCCAAACCACGGTTGACATATAGCTGATTTTTTCCTAGCCGATGGAAACCCTGTGCCCATTCCCAATGGCTGACTACAGAAACATTTACTTCTAAAAACGGGACTAGACGCCGCACTTTTTTGGGTATTTTTTTTACAAGCTTTTCGTAAAACAACGCAGCAGGGCCAATTCCAGGAATCACGATTTGACCACCGTGAGTATGACCAGATAATTGTAAATCGACTCGCCAGGATTGTAATATCTCCGCAGTATCTGGGTTATGGGATAAAACGATGCAGGGTGTATCGGGGTTTAGCTGGTTCATAACTGGTACAGGATTGAATTCCCGTGACCAACTATCCGCCAGTCCAACAAGTGGCAATTCTTTTCCTAGTGGATAGGCAATTTCGTTCCAAAGGACGTGAATTCCAATGCTAGTAAGGGCATCTGTAACTTCTGCTTTTGCATGTCTGTAATATATATCGTGATTGCCAAGAATAGCATATATACCACTGCGACTTTGCAGATGTTTGAGTCGAAGTGCCAGTTGGTGAATCGGCGTCGGATCGTCAGTTACGTAGTCACCAGTTAATAAAATTAAATCTGGTTCAGCTTTGTTAGTAACTGCGATCGCTTTTTCTAACATATCTTCCGACAGCCGCAAACCATCGTAGTGAAAATCTGACAACTGCACCAGCTTCTTACCTTGTAACGATGCAGGCAAGCCTGCAATGTTAACCGTCAATTTCTCTGTACTCAACGGCCCAGATAATAACCAATGCATAAGACGTTCAATAAAGCTCAATCATAGCGCTTACAGCTTAACTAAAACATCCTCAGATTGTGTGTAGCGACTAATGCAACTTCTTGAAAAATTCATGAAACTTGTAAATTTTAGCGTATTTATACTTGCCTAAGTTCAATGCAGCTTTGCTATTGACTGACATCAAAGTGGATTAATGGAAGTTACTCTATGTAGGCTTAAGCAATGATTGCTTGACTTAGCTTATCTTTTAATTACTTGGAGCGCAAGGGAAAAGCGCAGCTTAAGAGCCGCAACAACTCAACTGCCATCTGACTGTCAGCATAACTTTTCCGTGTCAGGAGTTAGAAATTTGACGTTGTTGAATGAGGGGAATGCAAATGATAAACTCAGCACCAACTCCTGATTGCGAAATGCATTCTAAAGAACCGCCATGTCTTTCTGTGATAATTTGGTGACTAATAGCCAGCCCCATCCCCGTACCTCGTCCAACGGGCTTGGTCGTAAAAAAGGGATTAAATATTTGCTTTAAAACATCTTCTGGTATTCCCAGTCCATTGTCGGCAATGCAAATTGTGACTTGATTTGGCGCTAGTAATCGGGTGCGAATATAAATTCGGGGATTATCCGTTTTTAGTTGTTTTTTTGTTGTCCACCGACCTCTAACCAATGAATCTTCTAAAGCATCGATGGCATTCACTAAAATATTCATAAATACTTGGTTTAACTGCCCAGCATAACATTCAATCAAGGGAAGGTTGCCGTATTCTTTGATCAACTCAATTTTCGGGCGCTGGTCAGTAGCTTGGAGGCGGCTTTGGATGATCATCATCGTACTGTCAATTCCCTGATGAATATCAACCGCTTTCATTACCGCTTCATCTAAGCGTGAGAAAGTCCGCAGGGAAAGCACAATCTCTCGAATCCGCTCTGTTCCCATGATCATCGATTGGAATAATTTGGGTAAGTCTGACCTTAAGAAATCTAGTTCAATTAAATCTACAAACTCATCAATTGCCTTGACTGATTGGGGATAATGTCTTTGGTAGATATCTAACAGTGAAAATAAATTTTGGGTGTATTCATCAGCCGGGTTCAGGTTGCCGTAAATAAAGCTAAGTGGGTTGTTTATTTCGTGTGCCACACCTGCAACTAGTTGACCCAAACTGGACATTTTTTCGCTTTGAATTAACTGAGTTTGGGTGTTTTGTAGTTTGTATAATGCTGTTTCTAGTTCTTGTGCTTGCTGTCGGAGGTCTGCTTCTGCTTGTTTGCGTTCTGTGATATCTCGGAAATACCAAATTCTGCCGTAACAATCTCCAGCCGGCGAGCGCACTGCCCCAGAATAACGATCTAACGTCCGTCCATCCTTCAACACAATTTCATCACGGCTGTTTTTCTCTGGATGCTGGTACAGATATTCGACTTGAGCGAGAAATTCTGCTGGATTTTCTAGTAGGTCTAGCACACATTCTAGCAGTTGCCAGTCTGAACCACTCTGGATTATTGCCGCAGGAATTTGCCATAAATGGGAGAAATGTTGATTGTATGATGCAATTTGACGATTTTCATCAATAATCAGAATGCCGTCGATTGAAGCTTCTTGTTGAGCTTGCAGCACAGCATTACTACGGCGCAGGGCAGCTTCTACCTGCTTTTGCTGTGTGAAATCACGAATAGTCCCAACTAAGAAATGATTACCTAGCTCATCCTCAAACAAACATTTTTTGGTCAGGATAAAGTGTGTTAAGCCATAGGAATCTGTAAAAAATTCCTCATTTTCATCATTTATGCCTGTAGTTAAAACCAGTTGATCTTTTTCCCAAAACACATCAGCTTCCGCTTGGGGAAAGAGATCATAGTCAGATTTGCCAATTAATTCTTCTCGGCTATGCCCGATGAAATTACAGAAGGCATCGTTAAGTAGTATCCACTGATGTTGGTAGTTTTTGACAAAAATTGGGTCAGATATACCGTTGATCATCCGCAGCATAAAAGCCAGCGAGAAGTTTTGCTGCTGTGTATATTCTTTATCAGAGGAGTCATTGAGAGATTTGCAATCATTCATACGCTCAGTTGGATCTAAAATCAAGCAAAAACTTAAACGTCTAGCTATGCGTGTCTCAGCCTTAGTGATATTTATTATTCCCAGATTTATTGCTGATTTATAAGGGTTGCTCTTGCGAGGCGACAATCAGCCACTAGTGCCGCTCGCCGATAAGCTGCTACTGACCATTGGATACCCACTACTGCTAGTACCCCTAAAGCTGCTCATAACATCCAACATCATATTATTTGATTTATCAATAATAAAAAAAATAGCGCCAGCCTGTTATTAGGCTGACGCTATTTTTTTTATTTAATTCACAGTTAAAAATAGTTAAATGAATTTCCTAAGTTTTCCTCGCTCATTGTCCGCAATTTTGCTTTTATACAGCACTGCGACTGGTTAATAAGTTCCACAGGAAAACTGCGACAATTGCACCAAGCACTGCTACCCCAATACCTGGAATGCTGAAAGTAGGAGATGCTAGAGCTAAGGTTCCCGTACTAAAGAATACACCTAAACTACCGCCAACAAAAGCACCGATGATTCCTAGCAAGATTGTTCCCAGAATTCCGCCACCTTGATGACCGGGGTAGATAGCCTTAGCGATCGCACCAGCAATTAGACCTAAAACAATCCAAGCAAGAATATTCATTGTTCTTAATTCGGTAAACGTTTTTCACTTCAATGAACATATACTACCAATCTTAATCTTTTGATTCCATCTATCATCAGAATTAATAATTAATATCCATAAGGAATAGTTTAATGGCAACTAGGTTTTTGATATATAGGAAGCCGGTTTGATTCCTGAATTTACTTGCGTGGGCAGGGAACAGGGAAGAGGAAAGAAGGGATAGATCCGTACTGAGTCTTGTTCAAAAATCAAATAGGAGTCCTATATGCCCCCATTTAGGTAGATAATCAATTAAAAAAAGCTCCTAGTAGGTCTTTAACTAGGGGCTTATCAAACTATTGCTTGGTAATTGCAGTATATGCCTTTTAATTAGCTCTCTCCTCTACTAGAAGAATTAAGCTGAGTTTTCAAAGACTGTCTCTAAAGTAATGTAAAGAAAGCAAAATCAGGCGATATCTACGACGTGCGTAGTTGTAGCAACTTTATTACCAGCATTCCCCACTTGGGCATCGCCAGGATACCTGTCATCCCTAATTTCCAGTCAAAATGCCTAATCAAATTTGGTTATCACAGTTGCAAAAACATCGAGCGATCGCAGTCATCCGCGCCCCTAAAATCGAAGTGGGACACCAAATGGCCATAGCTGTAGCATCTGGGGGAATGCAGTTAATTGAGATTACCTGGAATAGCGATCGCGCTGGGGAACTAATCAGTCAACTACGCTCAGAATTACCAGCTTGTATCATTGGTACTGGTACGCTATTCAATGTGCAACAGCTACAATCCGCGATCGCATCTGGGGCGCAATTCCTCTTCACACCCCACCTTGACCCCGCAATGATTCAGGCAGCACAAGAAAAAAATGTGCCTATTATACCAGGAGCGCTGACTCCTACAGAAATTGTTACCGCCTGGAGTCAGGGCGCTAGTTGTGTAAAAGTATTTCCCGTGCAAGCAGTCGGAGGGGCTAATTATATCAAAAGTTTGCAAGGGCCGCTGGGTCAGATTCCCTTAATTCCTACTGGCGGCGTCACTCTGGAAAATGCCAAAGAATTTTTACAAGCGGGAGCGATCGCTGTCGGTTTGAGCGGTGAATTATTTCCCAAAAAGCTTGTCACAGAGGGAAATTGGTCAGCGATCGCATCTGGGGCAAGAAAGCTGATGCGACAGTTAGCTTAACTTAGAATCAAATCGTCAAACATTCACGTCTATTAAAGTAATAGAGATGGAAATAAAGGTAAAAACTGATAAGTTTCTCAATATCCCATGATTTGAGTGTGAGTGTATCTAAAATGAAAAGACTGATTTATCCTGACTGGGTGCGTTACTTACAAATACTTCTCACTGGTACAGCACTATCCTTAAGTGTTTTTACTACTACTGGAACAAGTGAAGTTTGGGCGAATTCCCAAAATCAAGTGATTGCACAAACAATCCAGACATTACAACAATCGGATCAGCGCTGGATTCAAATTAATCTTTCAAAACAACGATTAATAGCTTGGCAAGGTGACAGAGTGGTTTATGGAAGCGCTATTTCCTCTGGCAAAAAATCCACTCCCACTCTTGTTGGTACTTTTAAGATTCAATCCAAGTTCAAAACTACACAGATGCAGGGAGAAAACTACAATGTTCCCAACGTTCCTTATGCGATGTTTTACCAAGGTAATTACGCTATTCACGGAGCTTACTGGCATAAGACATTTGGCACTCCAGTGAGCCACGGCTGTGTGAATATAGCACCTAAACATGCTAAATGGCTATTCGAGTGGGCATCAATAGGAACACCAGTAGTCATCCAGAAATAGTAGGTGAAGCAGCCAGAAAGCAATTCAGGTAAAACCAGAAATAACAACAAATCAAGACAATTAAGTGATTCCCAGCATAAAATTTGGCTGGGAATCTTCGGAGTCGGAATTACTGAACTTGAAATAAAATATAGAAGAGGGCATTCAACAATTTGCCCAAAACAATAAGCGTAAATCCTGATAAGTCCTGTGTAAAATTACAAATGCAAATATGAATTCGGGGAAAGTTTGCATTTAGACATTTAAATGACAGATTTTTTGTAAAGGTTGTCCTTTGTAATTAGTCATTAGGAATGTGGATTAAACAAAATGCAAAACTTCTGTTTCGTAGGGTGCGTTAGCCAAGGGCATAACGTACCATCGCAATATTTTCGGTGCGTTACGGAAGCCGTAACACACCCTACGAATAAATCTGACTTTTCACGGTATCTGGAAAACCTCTCTTCTTCATCTCTCTCCTAAAAGGAGAGAGACTTTAAATTTTCCCCCTTCCCGATGCGGGAAGGGGGTTAGGGGGTTAGATTTTTCGTGGGCTTTTCCACATGACCTGAATTGTCAGACGAATAAATCCGTGTTTCTTAGTGAATAACAAAGGACAAATGTGCAAATTGGACGCGGATTAGTTTAGGACTTGTCTTGAGAAGCATTAGCGGATGAATTGCGTAAATCCTCGACAGGAAGCTAGAAGTCGATCTGGAAATTTGCAGTGTTCCAGAAAATTACTTCACTTCATGATTTTTGCGTAGTTTAGAAGATGATGCATAATGCAAACCTGGATTCGCAGTGGTGGGATTCGTTCCCCAGGAACTTTTTGTACAGGCGTAGCACTGATGGTGGTGACTTTATTATCTTGGTCTTCACCGTTAACAGGTACACCTAACTCGACTACAGCAACAGCCACGTCAGTCGATGAAAACAGCATCACTGTATCTAATATCAGGCAAACATCCCAACTTCGCTGGATTGAAATTGACCTGTCAGAGCAACACTTACGTGCATGGGAAGGTAATAAACTTGTTCATTTATACCGCATTTCTGGAGGTAAGCGATCCACGCCCACACCCATAGGTAGATTTCGGATTAATTCTAAGTATCGCACTCACCGGATGCGAGGCAAGGGCTACAACATTCCTGACGTTCCTTACACAATGTATTTCTACAGAGGCTATGCCATCCACGGTGCTTACTGGCATAACCGTTTTGGGACTCCAGTCAGCCACGGTTGCGTAAATTTACCTGTTGAGCAAGCTCACCATCTTTACAACTGGGCTTCAACAGGAACTTTAGTAGTAGTGCATAAATGATGATCAATTGATCATTGTTGCAATTTTTACCTTGATGTATGGACAGGTGCGTTACACTCCGTAAACGCACCTGTCCATATATACTGCTAGACTAAAAACACATTTTCGAGGGATTTAGGAGCTATGAGCGCCACAACTACTCAACCTCTCACCCTGGAGGAATTTCTGAAGCTCCCAGAAACAAAGCCTGCAAGTGAATATATTAACGGAGAGATTATTCAAAAGCCAATGCCGCAAGGGAGACACAGCCGTTTACAAGGCAAACTCTGTGCTGTTGTAAATGAAGTCACGGAGAATCAAAAGATTGCCTATGCGTTTCCCGAATTACGGTGTACTTTTGGGGAGCGATCAATCATACCTGATGTGGCTGTATTTGAGTGGGAACGCATACCGTTCACCGTTGATGATCAAGTACCTGATAATTTTGAACTTCCACCAGACTGGACGATTGAAATTCTTTCGCCAGGACAAAAACCCAACAAAGTAATCGGGAATATTCTTCACTGTCTGAAGTATGGCAGCCGCCTGGGATGGTTTCTTGACCCTAATGATCTGAGTATTTTGGTATTTCTTCCAGAGCAACAGCCAGTGCTACTCCAAGGAGAAGATTTTTTGCCTGTATTACCAGAAATTCAACTTGCACTAACCGTCAATCAAGTTTTTGGCTGGTTAAAAATGGGTGGTTAGCAATAACTCAATTCTCAAACAAACTAGTATCAACGTGAAAAAAGTTGCCTAAGTCTTTAGCCATCTCCTGAGTAATTTCTTGTTTTCCACTCATAAGTTGAGAAACAACCTCTCTTGAACCGAGAATTGCTACCAACTCAGCTTCCTTAACACTCTGAGCATCAATCAAATGGAGGAACATTGAGTGTGCCGTTGATTCTCCTATTGGATAATGCTCATCCTCATACTTTTCTATCAGAGCGATCAACAAATCTAATAATGCCGACTCTTCTAAAGTTCGGTTAACTTGATGAGACAGTTCCTCAGCTAGTGCAATAGCTTGCTCGTTTTCCTCATCTGTTTTAATAACCTTGGGTTGATATTTAGCAAGCAAACTAGCATAAGTTTCACGGTTAAAAGTAAGGGTCATTTTTCCACTTATCCCGATCATATTCTGCGTGCGTCAAAATGTATTTAAGATAAATTATTTGGTCACTGTAAACCAAATCAACTATCAGACGATATTTGTTGCCTTTGATATTAAAAACAGTAAAATTCCCAACAGCTTCTGCTTGAGGATAAACTGCTTGCACTTGGGCAAGATTATTCCATGTAGCTTTATTGGCAGCCTTGTACCAGCTGTTAAGCGCATCACAGGAATCAGCATACTTTTGGCAAAATTCGCGCAGCTTTTTACGACTGATGATGTGCATTATATCTATTAACTCAACTGTGCCACAAGTTGATTTTCCAAAAGTGTATCATTAGTTAACAAGTCCTCAACGGTGATTCGCAAAAAGCGTTGTTCATCAACTTGAAAGAGGATTTTGACGCGATCGCTTCCGGGATATCCGGTTGGTGTCAGTTGGGCAATTGTCCTCGCGCCTTCTTGATCGTTGAGGGGTTTGACGCTGGTTTCGCTACCATCCAGACGGCGAGTAATTAAGCGATCGCCATCAAAATAAACTTCAGTACTACCTGTATCTGCTCCCAATTCTCCCATAATTAGTTCAATACTAGGCTGATTTTCCACAGAAGCGCCTAAGACTAATTCCACTGGCTGACTCATTGGGTATGCCTGTCCAGCTTTAATTAAAGAATGCCATTTGTGACGCTGATTACGACGATCCCAATAGCGGATACCATAACTATGGTAGAGAAAGTCTTTGATTTGTATCCCTTGAGCTAACTGTAATGCACCTTGAGCGATCGCTTCAAAGGGACGTTCACAACGGATTTTTTCTGGCTCAAAATACTGTTTGATCCATGTCTGCACTGCTGGTAATTGCACTGTGCCACCAACTAACAAAACTGCATTAATATCTGGAAGTTCTATCCCTTGGCGTTTTGCTTGCTGCAACAATGTTGTCATCGACTCATCCAGTAACTCAAAAAATGCGTGTTCTTTGAGGATATTTTCAAAAGTATCGCGGTTTAGTTCCAGTTCATAGCTTTCAAATGTCTCATCATCAAAGTAAACTTCACTAGCTTGGTTTTGGGTTGATAGCTGAATTTTTACCCGTTCTGCCAATCGTGTTGTCAAGGGACTTACCGCCAACTCTTGAGTTTTGGCAAAGTAATCTACTAACCAATTATCAATATCAGTACCGCCCAAATTTTGCCCAGCTTTCGCCAGGACACGGGCAGTTTTGACTTTTTGCTTTGAATCTTCAGCCAAGGACTTATTACCCCACTTAAGGATAAATCCCAAGGGCTTTGTGCTTGCTTGCACACCTTGATCCAACCGCACAAGGGATAAATCCAAAGTACCCCCACCAAAGTCAATCACCAAGAGAATTTCTTGATCTGCCAAGCCATACCCCAAGGCAGCGGCTGTGGGTTCATCCAGCATCCGCACCTGTTCGACGGGAAGGGCTTGACAAACTTTCCCCAACCAGTGACGATAGGCTTCAAAACTGTCTACGGGTACGGTTAACACGAGAGAATCTAACCCACCTTGCAGGGGTGCTAGTTGTTCAATTACTTGGGTGAGGAACCATTGCCCTACTTGTTCAAAGGTGACAACTTGCCCATCTAGTTCGGGTAAGAAACCTTGGATATTTGCACCGATACCGCGCTTGAAGCTGCGGAAAAATCGCGTTTCGCCCTTGAGGTCAAGACCGCGATCGCGTACTTGTTGCCCTACTAAGACTTTATTTTGGGTTGCGTCTTCAACATAAACCAAGCTGGGAATCAGTGGCGGATTGAGACTTTGTTTAATTGATAAACCTGGTAAATTCAGGGTTTCTGGCTGCTGGGTGACAGGGTTCCAACGAGCAATGACTGTGTTACTAGTACCAAAATCGATTGCGATCGCCATATTTTATATTTATTCTCTCGCACGAAGATGCCAAAGCTGCTTTCTTTGTGATTATTCTCTATAACCCACCAAAAATGCAAATACGCCCAGACGCTTGCTTCTTTGCATCCCAACCCAGATATCGATTCAATCGGTTGCAGCGAAGTGTTAGCACAGTTAGACAATTGGCTTGTCAGAAAGCATGGAAATCATTGGCTGTAAATGTATAAAAGGAGCAATAACAATAAACTCAACAGCAGGCTTTATCTCCATGCCGATTCACCTTCATTGCATTACTGTAGACCCTGTGATCCACAGCCTACAATGTTTTGACGACAACGGGCAGTAGTAAAAATTCTTAATCAAAATTTTATTGTTCAGTTACTTCTGCTTCTATCTTATTTTTAGCTAAAAATATTGCCCTATCTTTTAAGATTTTTGCAAATTTGTAAATTTCGTCTAAAGAGTTAATTGGCGTTTTAACTTCTTTATTATTTATATCCAGAAAACCAATATATTTTTTTTCAGAATTCAGCCATAAACGACAAATAGTTTTGCTAGCTTTACCGTCAATGTTAACTCCAAAATAATTTTTTGTATCTCTATACTGAATGCGATGTAATTCGATAGCATCACGCAACATTGATTTAATAATGTAAAAGCTTTCCATCTCATCTGCTGTAGTTACAATAGTATCAATAACTTCGGTGTTGAGATTGATTGTTACTTTAGCCGGGTCTGGTACGTCTGTTTTTGTTGTATCAGAAATATCAATATCCATAGCGGATCTTATCTTCTCATTAATTCGCTCGTTAATATAATCTTTAAGACAACCTTTGAAAATTTCAGTAAATTTTTCTACAACTGATGCAACCATGTGTCCTTTGTACACTTGACCAGCAAAGAGCTTAACAAAATCAGGAGAAGGATTTATAAACTGTTCTGAGATTAATCGGTTAATTTCCTTTTTATATAAAAGCTGTCTTGCACAGCTAGCCATTTCATCAGGGTTAAATACTTCCCTAGAGAACTTTTTAAGTTCATTTATTGACGACTCATTGAAATCTAATATATTAAACTCAAAAAAAGGTTTATCATCCATAATGTGAGTTTTTTCTGTATCGGTATAGAACCAATAATGGATTCCATTAGTCAACACTGCAAATCTTGCTTGTGTTGCACTAAAATACTTGAATAATTGTGAAGAATTTTTGGGATGTGCTAAATCATTTTTATGAAATTTACATTCTATTAAAATTGATGCGACTCCATTTATTAAAATAGCATAATCAACTTTTTCACCTTTTAAGCCTGGTGTAGCAGCTATATATTCAGGACAGACTTCAGTTGGATCAAAAATCTTATATCCTAAAGCTTGAATTAAAGGTAAAACGAAAGCAGCTTTTGCAGCTTGTTCTGTCTGTACCGAGTCTTTTAGTCTTTCAATATGCTGGGCAACATCTTTAACCGCATCAATAAAATCCATAGTTTTTTATCTCATACTTGTATTGGGTTTTACAAGTATGGCACAGGTGATTAATTTTGCCCAATTTAGGTAAATAAATACTGCTGTACTTAGAAACGTCCCAATCCTTCACTCCAAATACCAATCCCCATCGTTATACCCCTACGCCACCGCTAAGAGCGATCGCATCTACCACCAAGATTGCAATTAACCAAAATCCCTATTAGGGATTGAAACTTGTAGGCTCACAGTTCTTCTGGCATAATCACAGAAATTAATTGATTCCGATTCTTCCTATAAATCCTAAAATCACTATCAAATGTGAGCAATTCACGAGTAGGATACAGTTCTGCCATCCTCACCAAACAGGCATCCGCTAAGGACATCGGTACAGACTGATAACGCAGCATCAACTCATAAACCGCCCCAGCTTCTTCACTCAAGCTCAACGGGAGATGAATAATTCCCTTTTGTACAAAAGAAATTACTGCTGCTTCTCCTCCATAAACATTCTGTAAGAGAAAACAAGCCTCTGTAACTACCGCTTCACAAGTTAACAAAGGTGGTTGAATCTGTCCAAACTGATTTGTCACCCATTTATGAAACTGCTCTCTCCGGTTGACTAAAGCTACTAATGGCCCTGTATCTAGCAGTACCGCTTGCTTCATTCTGTCAATGGTCTTTTAAGGTACTCCTTGTTTGTCGAGAGATCCCCAGGCCCAGAATCCATGCAGCCAACTAAGTCTCCTGCTGCTTCTAAAGCAGACATTGGCGTGCCATCATGGTGCTTAAACTCTACTGTTAGTGATTT
Source organism: Nostoc sp. NOS(2021) (assembly GCF_017115025.1). Lineage (GTDB taxonomy): Bacteria > Cyanobacteriota > Cyanobacteriia > Cyanobacteriales > Nostocaceae > Nostoc. The sequence goes on from NZ_JABXKM010000075.1 coordinate 30,865, forward strand.
CAATTGCAGAAATTCTATAAAGTCAAGTACTTGCTGCTGTTGTTCCTTTGATAAGGTAAGAACCTTTTGGGCAATAATTTGCTCTAGACCAATTGCTCTCGTCACCAGTCTTTCCTCCAGTCCCATCACTTCAAGTCTAAATCCAACTACCTCAGTCACACAGAAACCAGCAGAACATTAAAAATTTTGACATGACTAGCTTTTGTCAATAAAACAACATAAGTGACCAAAAAGCTGATTATTTCGTTCACCAATCCAGGCGATTAACCCAGACTTATGAATAAGACACATAGCAAACCTACTTACATAGATTACATTGTTAAATTGCCTGAGCGATCGCTGGAGGAGTTTTGTCGCTGGGTGTACCGCTTCATGGGCAATGCTCAGTTCATCTCTCCTCAAAATCTAGCTGAACAACACCAGAAATTCGCTCGTGCATTAATAGATCGGTATTCTTCCAAAGCCATATAAATTAGGATGATTGACCACCCAACTTCAACAGAAATTCTTTCATGCCCAGCTTTTGTAATACAACCCCCTTGCTAATTCGCCATAATTGCCTCCTTCAGAAAGGGACTGATCCTCACTCCGGTACTCATCATGACCGAGATAGAAATGCAGCGATAAATATTAGAGTAGAAGGTATCAGATGGCTATTGGGGGAAGGTTCAGCCGTCTCTGCTGTAAAAGGGGAGGTAAGACCTCATGCTGGGCGAAAGTCTAAGTGGAGGCACTGGCTAATTAGTACAGAAACCTAATCTAACCCGAAAATCCGGGTTAGTGGTAGTTCACACTCAATCTTCATGCCGTAACTGCCATACTGCACCGAAAGCGGCCCCAGCCCCAGCTAACAATCCGGTACTCATCCCTTGGATAGTTTTTTGGATTGGATCTTGAGTTAGACACTCACTTGTAACCTTACTGTCTTCCAAGCAGAGACTACTTTCTGCCCAACTGGCAGTACCTCCTAAAATTACACCAGTTATACTACAGGAAATAACTAGCAACAAAAGACGTTTATTTTTTCTAACCATAGATAGATGTTTCAAAGATTGAATATAGAAAAGACACTCACTTACTTTACACATTCTTGCTAGCAAATGTCAGCTGGTTTCAAGAAAACTGACTGCTATTCAAAACCTAGATAAGTAGTGACATCCTCTATACACTGATTTGGAGTACCAAATGAGCGTGGGGGGCTGACGGCGAAATAGTTAAAAAATCTGATTGGACATCGCATCTTAAAAAAATAACCTCTGGGGAAGGAATATCACCAGAGGTTTTTAATAAGTAACTATTATAAATATAAATTTATCTTTTTGCCAACACTATTTTCTCCTTCTCAAAGAGAGGTCAAAGTTTATTTTGCCTGTAAATAAGGATACAAATTGGACTGATAAATCGCATAGATCATATTTTTACCTCTTTTGAGGCACTAATACAGGCAGTTGACGAGTGCTGGCTACGAATTTGGCGTGTTGTCCAACAGTCAAAACATTGAACTGACTGGATATAAGTTCTAAACTTTTGTTCACTATTGCTAGCTTTTTGTAGGTAGGAACGCTCATACCAGGAAAGAATGATAGTTCTGGCACATCCTCTTGACTTAAAAAGTCTGTAGGATGGAGTAGCAAAGAAGGCTGGACATGCGTAAGTTTACATAGCCACAGGCCCATTCGGAGGTAGAGTAACGCGACTTCCGAAGAAAATGTACTCAGATACATGATGTAACTGAAGTGAATTGGCACCTTGAAAATTGGCATAGTGGTAACGGGAATCTCAGTGAGTTTATCCTTACCCATGTGCCACTGGTAAGGTTTCAGAGGCTGCAAACCGTCTTTGAAACCGCCAAACAGGGCTTCCCGTTTCTTGCGTTCTTCCTTACTCAGTTTACAGGTCATCAAATAATACGCTCGTGCTATCGGCCCCAAAAATGTGGGAAAAGTCGAAGCATCATATTCATATCCCCGTCGTGCTAAGACTTTCAATACCGCAGGAGAAAAACTGTATCCAGGCCCCCGGAAGCCGATAGGATGTTGATGAGTGACGCGCTTGATATGTTCTTCGGCGATCGCCACCTCTTCTTCAATCTCATCCTCTGAATACAGATGTAGCCAAGGATCATGGTAAAATGAGTGATTGCCAATTTCGTGACCAGCACTAGCGATCGCTTGTAATGCCTTGGTGTTTTTTTGTAGCGCTGCATCCTGACCCACAATGAATACTGTGATTGTCAAATCCCATTGCTGAAGAATATCTAAGAAACGAGGTACTGCGATATCCAGGTAAGAGGGGAAAGTCTCCCAACCCGGAGCGCCCTGATTTTTGAGGTAAGACCAAATATTATCCAAATCTAAAGAAAGACTGGCTATTGGTTTGTTTACTGGTCGCTTGGTTTGCATTATTAGTTCAAGTATTTGGACAATTTTAAGCGTAAATATAGTCTTAGGTTTGGGCTTTATCGGTCAAGTTTCGGACTTCAGATCAGAGCTTCTAAGCACTAAAGCGCTTACTACAAACGCTGAGTTACTAGCTTGACAAAGTACTAGTATAGTGTGGCGTCAGTTTGCCTACCTTTAACAAGGGGTTTGAGTAGGGGCAATTCATGAATTGCCCCTACTTGTCTGGTTCATTGAGATAATAGCTGGATTGTTGCCAAGCTGTACTAGATATTGATTTGCTGCCTCTGAGTCAAACACATTGCAATTCCCTTTTCGTAGTAAGCTGCCTCATTAATAAAAATAGTCCAAACGGTAGATGTTCCCTCATAAATAATTGTTTTATCATCAAACGTTAAAAAGATTGGATCTCCTGGATTCAAGGCTTGATAATCCTTGTCTTGAAGCTCTGGATGAATCATTCCAAAGATTGTCCCATCCTGTTTTTTTGGATAGTCCACAACAGATAAATGGTCATAGAGGATCAACGTTTCGTTAGTTGATGGAATTTCACCCTGATTAAATTGTTCCAGATAGTCCAGAACTGCATAAACAAGTTCCTCTGTTTGTTGGAACAGCGTCGCTTTTAATACACCTTGGGCAATGGGGCCAACCTCAATCGCAAAGCCTAATTCGCACAGGGAATTTACAAATGGGTTTTCTTCAATTGATTTAAAAGAGCAGCGATAAATTCTCACCAAAGGGCTGACATGGCTCAGATAAGCAGCCAATTTTAAGTTTAAGGGATGACTGTTTACCAAAATAATTGTCAGACCCATATTAGCTGTACTGCTGTGTAAGTCTAAGATGAAATCTGCTTGTTTATCCCCATTTGATGCTAGGGTATCCTGAATTGATTTAGCTTGCAATTCTTCGTAACTGTTCCGAGTCGGATCTTGTAAATCTTGTTTGAGAAAACAGCGATTTAAATCCTTCTCTAGATATCGCCTCCCCGCCGCAAAAGCCTTAGGATTTGCTAACAGAGTGACTGTCTCAAAACTTGGTCTAGTAATTAAATCGGGAAACTGGGCAAATTTTTGGCTCAGGTAAGCTCCCGTAAACTCATTGCCATGAGTTCCACCAACAATTGCAACTCGATTAATCTGGTTCACGATTACACCAACTCCCGAATGCAGCCATCGAGGTATCAGTTTTCAATGTACCTTATGAAGCATTCACTTTGCCGATGCGATCGCGATCATGTGGTTGATTAAGATCAGACATATCAGGCCCATCGGGAATAATCCCACCGGGATTTAGTGGGAATAGGTTCCCGTAGTAGTCCCGCTTCACACTCTCTACATCGCAGGTGTCAGCAACACCTGGAAGCTGATATAGATCACGTAGATAACCTCCTAGATTCTGATAGTCTCGAATTCGCCGCCGATTACACTTAAACAACCCGTAGTAGGCACTATCAAACCGAAATAACGTTGTGAATAAACGGACATCTGCGAGTGTGAGATTTTCTCCACACAAATATCGACTATTCTGCAATGCAATCTCAATCTCATCGAGAGTTGCGAACAGTTCATTACAGGCTTGATTGTATGCTTCTTGAGTTTGGGCAAAGCCGCAGCGATACACGCCGTTATTTACCGCGTGATAAATCTTCTCATTCCACCAGTCAATTTTTTCTTTGAGTTCTTCTGGGTAGAGATTCAGTGTGGGATTATTGGCGAACTCGTTAAATTGAGAGTTTAGCATCACAATAATCTCTGAACTCTCATTATTGACGATAGTTTTTGTTTGGTTATCCCATAAAATTGGAACTGTGACGCGTCCACTGTAGCCAGGTTCTGCCAGCTGATAAAATTCAGCTAGTGTGCGGCAACCCTGTTCTTCTTGGTTGAATATCCAACCGCCTTCAATGGGAGAAGGAGAGACGATACACACTGATATTACCGCTTCGAGTTTTTTGAGCGATCGCACAACCAGGGTTCGGTGTGCCCAAGGACAGCCCAGCCCAACATAGAGTTTGTAGCGCCCCGCTGCTGGTGGGTACGGATTCCCTGATTCTGTGCCAATGAACTTCCGAAACTGGCTATTAGGACGAATATACGCTCCCGACTGATTGCTAGGAGCAAGCTTTGACATCATGATCTGCCACATAGTCGTCCAGACATACTTTCCCAGCCAGATGATCAGCTTGGGAGGGAGTGTCCTACCCTTTTTCTTTGGGAGATTTTTCTCGTCATCCATTGGAGTTGAGTTGCTCATGGCGACAATCTTGCTTTGGGAGGGATTGACGTTACCACTGTTTCTACTCAGTAGGTTTCCATGCTTACAACCCACTCTGAGTTTTACTACTTTACTACGCTTTGCCTGCATTTTGTATCACGTTCATTGCAAAAAATCTCTCAGCTTTAAGCTAATCGTCATTCAAATTGCCTCTTTGTCTGTATATACCCTTGATCACATCACACCATTAGTGAAAAGTTAAAGTTATCAACCATTTGTCAATAAGTAATAGTGTTTAAAACCTAGTCAAAAATCGACATCGGAAACACAATTTTTAAGCCAGTGATACTTAATGCAACTGCTACCATCGTCCTACAGTGAAGCAGGCTACGCGCACCGTCTCCATTCGTGCAGCGTCCAGAAGTTATGAGCAAAGAAAAGCGACCCTCTGACTTCTCTGTACGTTTACGCATCGTAATTTAAAAGCATCGTTCATCCTGACCTCATAAACCCAGTCTAAGGCTTAATTAGATACTTTCTAATATAGATAAGTATCAGTGCAATTACATATTTAAAAAGCTTGTTTCACATGAACTTGACATAAAAAACATCACATCTTAATACTAAGTAAGCCGAAAAAAGTATAAATATAAATTTAGGAATAAATTACTGAAAGAAAGAACAAAAACATAAAATTTACGTAGGAATAATTGTAAATAAAGTGACTCAAACTAATAACAAGACTAACCTTCGAGAGGAAACGGATTTAGGGACTTTTATAGCTCAGGGTGTTACTACAGACAAATGGCAAGTATTGTCGTACAATGCTCCCATCCTACCTGTACATGCCGCCCTACTGCGTACTGGTAAGATATTCTTTTTCTGTGGCTCAGGTAATGATCCCAATCAGTTAAATACTCCCTATAACAGTGTGGTTTGGGATGTAAACAAGGGAACCTTTTCCCGTCAAGCGCCTCCAGTGGATAGTAATAATCAACCTATTGACCTTTTTTGCGCCGGTCACTCCTTCACCCCTGATGGGATGTTAATAATTGCGGGTGGAACTCTGCGCTACGATCCATTTTATGGTTCACTCTCTGTTCTGATGTTTGATCCCATTGCCGAGAAATTGGTCAAAAAGCCATCAATGAATAATGGCCGTTGGTATCCTACTTTGTTAACACTAGGCAGCGGTCGTATCTTTGCAATGTCTGGATTGGATAAAGATGGTAAGCTCAACAGACAACCAGAAATTTATTCTTCTACATTTGCAAATGGTTGGAACGCTTTTCCAACAGCTAGTTCGTACCCGCAATATGCACAGCTATTTCTACTAAGTAATGGAAGCATCTTTTATTCAGGTGCTCACATGGGCGGCAGTGCAGTGACGCCAAGGATACTAACCCTGCCAGGGACATTTACACAATCCATTACAGAAAAACTGGTGCCAGGGCTGCAAGACCCAGATTTCGGTGATCAAGGTGCGAGTGTGCTTTTACCACCTGCACAAGATCAAAGGGTCATGATTATTGGTGGGGGTAATAGTAATAATACGGCAACAAGCAGGGTGAATATTGTAAATCTAAAAGCTACTAACCCAACTTACGTAGGATCAAGGTTTCTAAAATATGCTCGGAAGCATCACAGCGCAGTTTTGTTGCCCGATCGCACAGTGTTTGTTTGCAATGGTAGCAAAATGAATGAGGACACAACACAATCAATGCTGCCAGCAGAAATTTACAATCCAGCCACAAATATCTGGACAGCAGTAGCTAAACAAAATGTCCCCCGCGTATATCACTCGGTGGCCTTGCTCCTACCAGATGGTAGGGTAGCCACAGCTGGGGGTAACCCTCAACGGAGGGTCGATGAACTGCGATTAGAAATCTACAGTCCTGCGTATATGTCGCGGTCACGACCAATCATTCAGAAGGCTCCTCAAACATTGAGCTACGGGTTGCAATTTACGATTCAGACACCCCAGGCTGCGAATATTAAATGGGTTAGTCTGATTAGACCAATGGCAACCACCCATTGCTGCGATACAGAACAAAGGTTAGTGGATGTACCGATTAATTTTAGGAACGCTACTTCTCTCAATGTCACGGTAACAGACAATAGAAACATAGCACCACCAGGCTGGTACATGCTTTTTATTAGTGACTACAATGGGACACCCTCAGTAGCAACCTGGACGCAATTATCTTAGCCTTAGGGATTTCCAACAAATAAATTATCCAATCTTGTGGGGTGGGCATCTTGCCCGCCTTTGGCTAAGAGATTCGAGACGCTCACCCCACAATCAGTAGTTGAGTCTTTTTTATTTGTCAGTCCCTGATGCGTTTATGTTCAATACACTGTACTTTACCTAAATTCTAGGAGTGGAAATATGAGTTACAAGCTATCACGTCGAAAATTTGGCCAGTTGGCACTTGCTGGAACTGTAGTATCTGGACTTAGTTATCTAAGCAACAAAGTCTTGGCGCAAACACCAAGTTTAAAAATTATCGGTATAGATTCTGGCAATATCATCACCACTGACCAAAGGGCTATTCCAGAGGTAAACACCACTGAATTAGACAGCACTGGCTCAAACAGTTTACTCACAGATATTAAGCCTGTAGGACTAGGACTTGTTTTGCAATCCTTAGTTTCAGGAAAGACTCAACTTCTAACTCCACTAGCCTCTCAGATACTTGCCAAGCGCGGTACAGATTTAGTGCAGTCTAATGAGGCATTGAGTATCTTCAGTTCTTTAAGCGATGGCACACTTGCCGATCGCATTAGAGCTTTAGTAGACCCTAATCAGATATTGAATAACTTAACTTCTTTAGGCGATGCTCAACCTGCCGATCGCCTTACACCTTTAGTAGAGTCTAATGAGATATTGAGTGGTTTCACTTCTTTAAGCGATGGCACACTTGTCGTAGCCGTTACTCCTATTAGCACTACTAGCATACAGGCGACACCTACTCGCATTACATTTTTGAGTACACCTGTAAAAACTTTGACAGTCTCAGGACTTAACCAGGATCAAGAACTTGGGAGCTTGCTAGGCACTAATGATGGGCGACTCATCGGTTTAGTAGGTAAGAAGAACGGTACACCGCCGATCAGATTGGTAGATATTAACGTTCAAACAGGAGAGATCAGTTCCATTAGTAAGGTTCAATTCCCAAGCGATGAGCGAGTCAGCAATCTAGCTCAGTGCCCAGATGGAATACTCTATACCTCTTTAGTTGGATTCGATGGTAGTACAACTCTGGTGCAGCTAGATTCAAATCAAAAAAAGCCGATCAGACTGGCACAATTGCAACTTAATGGTCAAGCATGGAATAATGGCTTACAAAGCTTAGTTTGCTCCGCAACAGGTCAACTCCTCGCCTTTGGAGCCATGAGGTATCAAACACCTAATACTGTATATAGCGTAGATAAGAACAGTGGAAACATGACTCGGCTACAAGACTTTGATGCTACTCAGATTACGCTTGCTCGTGGCTAGAAGGGATTGAGCCGATATCTAGCAAAAAAGTGCCAAGCCCTCGTCTGCACTTGAGGGTTTTTTATCGAAACAGAATTCAGGAGTCAGAATTCAGAAGTCATATCATGTCCGCCAAATTACCCATAATAAAAGAACCCCAC